>NZ_RZRK01000014.1:0-18120 GCF_003997835.1 Mesorhizobium sp. M7A.F.Ca.CA.004.12.1.1 | reverse complement strand
GCGGTGTAGAGCTGGTCGATGACCAGCGGCCGGTCGGGCAGGATCGACTGGTCTTCCGTCGACATCAGCGTGGTGTCGATCTTCTGCAGGACCGCGCCGTCGGCGCCTTTGATGCTGATGGCAATCGCATAGGGCTTGTTCTTGACGACGCAGGTCAGTGCCGGGCTCTCCAGCGTCACCTTGTCGAGCTTCGGCCAGACCTTCTGCTCGACCACCAGAGGCGCGCCGCCGGCGGGATCCTGGAAGCTGGCGACCGCGACCTGGCCCTCTCCCATCGGCTTCAGCGGCCGCAGGGTCACGACATAAGTCGCCCTTGCGAGGCGGTAGTTGAAGACGAATATCTTGCCGGAAATCTCGAACAGCTTGCCTTCGTCATTGCCGGTATCGCGGCAGGCGCCCAGCGCAACGGCCGCGATGAGTGCCACGCCGACAAGGATCGAACGGGAAAGGCCGCTACGCATTCCTGACCTCATTTTCCGCCATGCGACGGCGACGATAGTGACGGCTTGCCTTCTGCCTGTTGCCACACACCGCCATGTCGCACCAAAGGCGGCTGGAATTGCGGCTTCTGTCGACGAACAGCCAGGTGCAATTGGGACAGATCCTCAGCCTCGCGACGGTGTCGTCACGCAGAAGCGACAACGCCGAAACCGCCAGTGCCGCCTCGAAAGCGATCGGCGTCAGGGGATCACCGAACGGCCTCCCCGGCGCACCGATCTCGGTCCGGCTGCCGGCAAGGCCATCGGCGCAGGCTCTCAGGAATCCGGGCAGATCAGTGGTGGCAACCGCGCCCTTCGACGCCGCTCCACGAAACAGCCGGTCGGTCGCCTCGCGGATCGACAGCACGACGGGTGCGATCGCCACCGCCGAGGATACCGCCAATGGCCTATCGCCAAGTTCGGCAGCGCGAAAGCGGCTCGCCGCATCGGCGAAGCGGGCAATCTCGGCCGGATCGTCGAAGCGATCGAAGGTTCGCCCCGGATCGCCGCGCAGCACGACGGTGTTCGCTGTGTCGAGCGCAAGCAGGCCGCCGGTGAAGCGGTGCGGGGTCCAGGATACCGTCATGGCGAAAATCTAACCTATAAATCGTATTTGACAAGTTAGATTCAGCGATGCACCCTCACTCTGGGCTGCGATGATCTTCGCAGCCTTTTGAGCCTGTCGTTGGCCAGGACCGCTTCGCACTTTTGGGCGGCATGCTTCGAGGTTTTGCATGCTCTATTTCTTCCAGCAGGTGTTGAACGGGCTGCATTCGGGCGCGCTTTATGCGCTGCTCGCCTTTGGCTATGTGCTGACCAACGGCATCCTGCACCGCACCAATCTCGCCTATGGCGCGTTGTTCGCCTTTTGCGGCCAGACGATGATCCTGACCGCCGCCTTCGGCTATCAGATGCTGTGGCTGACGCTGCTGGCGGCGGTGGCGCTCGGCGTCGTCGCTGCGTTCTTCTATGCCGCGCTGATCAGCCACGTGCTGTCGCGCAGTGTCTTCGAACCTTTGGCCGACCGCACACCCAATGCAATCGTGGTGACGACGCTCGGCATCCTGCTGCTGCTGTCCGAAGCGAGCCGCATCGCCGCCGACACGCACGATCTGTGGCTGCCGCCGATGCTGGCGCAGCCTATCGTTTTCGCGCAGGGCGCCACCTTCAGGGCAACGCTGACGCTCATCCAGCTCATCGACTGCGCCGTGGTGGTGGCGGCAATCGCGCTGGCCAGCTGGGCATTTGCCCGATCGAGCTTCGGACGGCGCTGGCGCGCCGTCTCCGACGACCCCAGGGCAGCCGCTATGTGCGGCGTCGACGTGCGCGCGGTGTTCCGGCACGCGGTCCTGTTCGGCGGCTTCTGCGCCGCGCTGGCCGGTGTGATGGCCGGGCTCTATTACGGCAATGTCAGCTTCGGCTCGGGCCTCGTCTACGGCCTGAAAATCCTGTTCGTGACGGCGGTCGGCGGATATCTCTCGCCGTCGCGCGCGGCACTCGGCGCGGCCGCCTTCGGCATGGCCGAATCGCTGTGGGCCGGCTATTTCCCGGTCGAATGGCGCGATGCGTGGATGTATCTGTTCCTGGTCACGACGCTGATCCTGATCGGCGCCGGCCGCGACACCGGCAAAATCGCCTGAAACGTCAGACTTTGGTTGCATGACGCCAGGGCAGATCGCCGGTATTGGGCACTGTCTGCCATGCGATGATATTTGCTCCCTCTATCCTTGTTGACCCGTCAGTCCACGCGCGGCATACCGTTGGACCACGCGGCGTGACGGACAAAAGGGGGAAGCCGGCACGCCTCCGGTACAAGGGAGGAATGCATGGCAGGGCTTCTTGCTCTATCCAGGACAATTGATCGCGCCAACGAATTCATCGGCAAGTGGATATCGTGGCTGATCCTGCTGGCGATCCTGGTGAGCGCCGCCAACGCCATTATCCGCAAGGTGTTCGACATATCCTCGAACGCCTGGCTCGAGCTGCAATGGTATCTGTTCGGCGCCGCCTTCATGCTGGCCGCCGCCTATACGCTGAAGCAGAACGAGCATATCCGCATCGACGTCGTCTACGGCCTGTTTTCACGCCGCGTGCAGCACTGGATCGACCTACTCGGGCATCTCTTCTTCCTGATGCCGTTCGTGACGTTGATGGTGATCTATTTCGTGCCCTATGTGTCGCTGTCGTTTCGCAGCGGCGAGATGTCCAACAATTCCGGCGGTCTGATCATCTGGCCGGCCAAGGCCATCCTGCTCGTCGGTTTTTTCCTGCTCGCGCTGCAGGGCATCTCCGAGATCATCAAGAAGATCGCCATCATGCGCGGCGACATGGACGATCCCAATCCGTTCATTTCCGTGCATGAGCAGGCCGAACTCGAAGCCAAGGCGCTGGCCGACGAGGTGCGCTCGTGATGGAGTTCATCGCGCAGAACATGGCGCCGATCATGTTCGCCTCGCTGATCATCTTCCTGCTGATCGGCTACCCCGTCGCTTTTTCCTTGGCCGCCAACGGCTTGATGTTCTTCTTCATCGGCGTGCTGCTGTCGCCTTATTCCGGAGGATCGATCAACCTCGCCTGGCCGCTCCTGCACGCATTGCCGGATAATTTCTACGGCAGCCGGGTGATGTCGAACGACACGCTGCTGGCCATTCCGTTCTTCACCTTCATGGGCATCGTGCTCGAGCGATCGGGTATGGCCGAAGACCTGCTCGACACGATCGGCCAGCTGTTCGGGCCAATCCGCGGTGGCCTTGCCTATGCGGTGATCTTCGTCGGCGCGCTTTTGGCAGCGACCACCGGCGTGGTGGCGGCTTCCGTCATCGCCATGGGCCTGATCTCGCTGCCGATCATGCTGCGCTATGGCTATGACCGCCGGCTCGCATCCGGTGTCATTGCCGCCTCGGGCACGCTTGCCCAGATCATCCCGCCGTCGCTGGTGCTGATCGTGCTTGCCGACCAGCTCGGCCGTTCGGTCGGCGACATGTATGCCGGCGCGCTGATCCCCGGCCTCGTGCTCACCGTCCTCTATATGTCCTACATCCTGATCATGTCGATCATCCGGCCGAACTCGATGCCGGCGCTGCCGCTCGAGGCCCGTACACTCGGCCATGGCGTGATGTCGCTGCTGGTGGCTTTGCTGGTCACATTAGCGGTTTCCTACGCGGCGTATCGTTATCTGGCGCCGGCGCATGGCGACAATGCCGACATTCTCGGCGCGACTGCCGGAGTCCTGTTCATCTACATCGTCGCCATTGCCGACAAACGCCTGAATTTCAACATGATGTCCAGGCTCGCGCAGCAGGTGATCATCGTGCTGATCCCCCCGCTGGCGCTGATCTTCCTGGTGCTGGGCACCATCTTCCTGGGCATCGCCACGCCGACCGAAGGCGGCGCCATGGGTTCCGTCGGCGCCTTGATCATGGCGGCGGCAAAGGGGCGCTTGTCGCTTGACGTCGTCAAGCAGGCACTGGCCTCGACGACAAGGCTATCGTCCTTCGTGCTTTTCATCCTGATCGGCGCACGGGTGTTCTCACTGACCTTCTACGGCGTCAACGGCCACATCTGGGTCGAGCACCTTTTGACGTCGCTGCCGGGCGGCGAGGTCGGCTTCCTGATCGGCGTCAACATGCTCGTCTTCTTCCTCGCTTTCTTCCTCGACTTCTTCGAATTGGCGTTCATCATCGTACCGCTGCTGGCGCCCGCCGCCGACAAGCTCGGCATCGACCTGATCTGGTTCGGCGTGCTCCTGGGCGTCAACATGCAGACCAGCTTCATGCACCCGCCCTTCGGCTTCGCGCTGTTCTACCTGCGTTCGGTGGCTGCGCGCGTGCCCTATCTCGATCGTCTCACCGGCAAACAAATCGCGCCGGTGACCACCGGACAGATCTATTGGGGCGCGGTGCCCTTTGTCTGCATCCAGGTGATCATGATCGGGTTGACCATCGCCTTCCCGCAAATGGTGATGCACTACAAGGGAACGACCGTCGATCCGGGCACGATCGACTACCAGGTGCCGGAGATGCCCGGCCTGTCGCCGCTCGGCACGCCGCCGGCGGATGGCGCAGCGCCTGCCGGCGGCGGCACGGCTCCCGCCGCCCCCGATCTGTCGCAGCCGCCGAGCTTCGGCGACGCGCCGCCGGCCAAGCCGGCAACGCCACAGCCCGACCTGTCGCAACCGCCAAGCTTCAACTGAACCGGCATGGTCAAAACCATGAAAGCGGTGCGGCTGGAAGCAGTGGGCGGCATCACGCTGCGCGACGTCGACATGCCTGACATCGGTGCGGATGAGCTACTGGTGCGCATCGAAGCCTGCGGCGTCTGCGGCACGGATCGGCATCTGTTTCACGGCGAATTTCCGTGCACGCCGCCGGTGACGCCCGGCCATGAGTTCTCCGGTCTCGTCGAGGCGATCGGAAAATCGGTCTCGGGTTTTGCCATCGGCGATCGTGTCACCGGCGACCCCAACATCGCCTGCGGGCGCTGCGCGCGTTGTCACGCGGGACAAGTCAATCTCTGCAGCAATCTGCGCGCCATCGGCATTCATCGCGATGGCGGCTTTGCCGAATATCTTGCCTTGCCGCAGAAGCAGGCTTTCGTCCTGCCTGCGGGCCTCGATCCCATGCACGGTGCCTTCTGCGAGCCGCTCGGCTGTTGCCTGCACGGCGTCGACCTTGCCGGTATCAAACCGGGCAGCTCGGTGGTCGTGCTTGGCGGCGGCGTGATCGGCCTGCTCACCGTACAACTGGCAAGATTGGCGGGAGCCACGACCATCATCCTGTCGACCAGGCAAGCCTCGCGGCGCGCCCTCGCCGAGGACCTCGGCGCGACAATGACGATCGATCCAACCACCGCCGATGTCATCGATGCCATCGCCGGACCGGTGGGGCTGGTGCCAGGCGGTGTCGACGTCGTCTTCGAATGTGCGGGCGTGCGAGAGACCGTCGAGCAGTCGATGCGGCTGGCCCGCGCCGGTGGCACGGTCGTCATCGTCGGCGTGACGCCGCAAGGCGTGAAAGCTGAATTCGAGCCGTTCGACCTGCTGTTCCGGGAACTGAAGGTGCTCGGTTCCTTCCTCAATCCCTACACCCATCGCCGTGCCGCCGAACTCATTGCTTCCGGCACGATCGAGATCGATAGGCTGATCTCCAGGCAGGTGTCGCTTGAAGAAGCGCCAGCGGTGATCGCCAATCCGCCGGCGCCCGGCGAGGTCAAGGTTCTGGTGGTGCCGCGCCGAGGCTGAACCGCCGGTTTCGCCTCCGGTATATACAGAAAAGCTCCCTGAGCGGGTTCCGCCCAGAGAGCTTTTGAGCAGAAGTCCGGCCGACTACAGCTTGCCGTTGCGCTGCTGGACCATCATGAAGGTGTCGTAATTGTATTCGGCCACCTGCGCCCAGAGATAATGCTCCTTGCGGAAGCCCTTGATCGATTCCCAGATCTTCTTGAACGGGGCGTTGGAGGCTTCCATTTCGGTATAGACCTCGTTGGCCTTTTCGAAGCAGGCGGCCATGATCTCCTGGCTGAACGGGCGCAGTTTCGCGCCGCCGGCTACCAGTCGCTTCACCGCCGCAGGGTTCAGATAATCGTATTTCTGCAGCATGTTGGCGTCGGCCGCCTGCGCGGCAGTGTGCAGCAGCGACTTGTACGTCGGCGAAAGTTCTTCGTACTTCGCCTTGTTGAACATCAGGTGGACGGTCGGGCCGCCCTCCCACCAGCCGGGATAGTAATAATAGGGCGCGACCTTATAGAAGCCGAGCTTCTCGTCGTCATAGGGACCAACCCATTCGGCCGCGTCGATGGTGCCTTTCTCCAGCGCGGGATAGATATCACCGCCGGCGATCTGCTGCGGCACGACGCCGAGCTTCTGCACCACCTTGCCGGCAAAACCGCCGATTCGCATCTTGAGGCCGGAAAGGTCGGCCACCGTGTTGATTTCCTTGCGGAACCAGCCGCCCATCTGGACGCCGGTGTTGCCGCCCGGCAGGCCGAAAAGGCCCTGCGTGGCGAGAAACTCGTTGAACAGGTCGATGCCGCCGCCATGGTAATGCCAGGCATTCATGCCGCGTGCGTTGAGCGAAAAGGGAACCGCCGCACCCAGCGCCCATGTCGGGTCCTTGCCCCAGTAATAATATGCCACCGTATGACAGGCCTCGACCGTGCCGGCCGTGGTGGCGTCTGCGGCCTGCAGGCCTGGCACCAGCTCTCCGGCGGCGAAGACCTGGATCTGGAAGTTACCGTCGGTGGCTTCCGACAGCATCTTCGAGAACACCTCGGCACCGCCATAGATGGTGTCGAGCGACTTCGGGAAGGACGACGCCAGCCGCCACGTCACCTTGGGATTGGACTGGGCTATTGCGGGCGCCGCCAGTGTGGCCGCCGCCGCGGCGGCACCGACGCCGGTGACACCGGCCTTGCGAATGAATGAACGACGATCCATGAAGTTCCTCCCTTTTGGATCAACAGGCCGACGTCAGGAAATCCTCGGTTTCCGTGTCGGTTCGTTCAAGACAATACACAGGCAAGAAGTCGAGTCCAGCACGGCGACCCGATTTGACGGCGAAGCCCAGCTACCCTGCAACTATAGTCTAACAGGCCATTTCGTGGCCCATGCGACACGCCGAAACTTGGCATGGAAAAACAACCGGGGATCGCCTATTTTAGCGGCAGGTATCCCTTGCCCAGATGGAACACAGAGCAAAATGCATCAGCCGCTCGTCGCCATATCGACCGACGTCCGTCAGTCCGACAACTACACCTGGCATGCCGCCCCGCAGCAATATCTGGAAGCGGCGATCACCGGCGCCGGTGTGTTCCCGCTGCTGGTGCCATCGTTCGGCGACCGGCTCGACTTCGACGAACTTCTCTCGTCGGTCGACGGCGTGATGGTCACCGGCTCGAAATCCAATGTGCATCCCTCGCTCTATGGCGGCGACGCCAGCGAAGCCAATGGCCCCTATGATCCGGCGCGCGACGCCACGACGCTGCCGCTGATCCGGCGGGCGATCGAGCGCGGCGTGCCGCTGCTCGCCATCTGCCGCGGCATCCAGGAATTGAACGTGGCGCTGGGCGGCCCGCTCGGCACCGAAATCCCGGAGCGCGAGGGCTCGCTTGACCACCGCGCGCCGGTGAGCGACAAGCAGGACGAACGCTTCGCCATCCACCAGACCATTTCGATCAAACCCGACAGTTGCCTGGCCGGTGTGTTCGGTGCCGGCGACATCAAGGTCAATTCATTGCACCGCCAGGCGATCGACCGGCTCGGCTCGAAGCTGCAGGTCGAGGCCGTCGCCACCGACGGCACGGTCGAGGCGGTTTCGGTGCGCGACGCCCGCGCCTTCGCCGTCGGCGTGCAATGGCACCCGGAATACTGGGTCAAGTCGGACAGCAATTCGGTGAAAATATTCCGGGCCTTCGGCGATGCGGTTCGGCTGCACGCCGCAGCGAAGGCTGGCGCGCGGGCGGCGGCGGAATAATCAGTCGCCAGATTTCTTATCACCGGTGGCCGCCAGCGACAGCAATGGTAGCGCCGGGGCATAGGATTCGTAGCCGTCGCCATCGGCAGCCGCGAAGGTGACGATTGGATCGGTGCCATTGGCGCTGAAGGCGACCGTGCCATCGTTCTGCTCGCGCCAGAACTTCGCCTGCTCTATGCCCGGCAAGAGCCGGCGGCATTTCGGAGCAACGGTGAGCAGCGACAAACCGTCCGAAATTTCGGCCCCGCGGCTGACTGCACAGACCGCCTCATCGCCATTGGCGACCAGCCTGTAGCTGTTGGACGGGGCGGCCTCGTTGGCCACGCTTTCACGGCTGCCGCCATGAAACAGCTGAATGCCACCAAACAGCGCCGCGGCAGCGATCAATGCGGAAAGTGCTTTCATCATTCTTCATCCACGTACACGGACAGGTTGAACAATGATTCCAAAGCGTTAAGCTGACGTTAATAAATGTGGCAACCACCGATCAGTTTCTAGCAGTCACATGCGCCGTCTCGGGCACCGGGGTCAGCGGACGGCGCTCGGTGAACCAGGACACCAGATTGTCGACGCACAGATCCGCCATGGCGCGGCGGGTGTGGTCCGAGGCCGAGCCGACATGCGGCAGCAGCGAGGTGTTGGGCGCGTCGAGCAGCGCCTTGGGCACATTCGGTTCGTCGGCAAAGACATCGAGGCCGGCGGCGGCGATGGTGCCGTTGGCGAGTGCTGCCGCGAGCGCTGCCTCATCGACCGTGCTGCCGCGGCCGATGTTGACGAAGACGCCGTTGGCGCCAAGCGCCGACAGTATCTCGGCATTGACCGCCTTCTCCGTCGAGGCGCCCCCCGGCGCCACCGAAATCAGCGTATCGACGGCTTCGGCAAGCCCTTTCAGGGTCGCATGATACTGGTAGGAAAGACCTTCGACACGGCGCCGGTTGTGGTAGGCGACCGGCAAGCCAAAAGCTTCCAGACGCCGGGCGATGGCCTGCCCGATGCGGCCCATGCCGAAAATACCCACACTGCGCCCGCGCAAGGTCAGCCGGCTCAGCGGATAGTTGCCCTTGCGCACCCAGCTGCCGTCGCGCAGCCAGGTTTCGGCGCGCGGCAGATCGCGGATGGTGTTGATCAACAGCCCGATCGTGGTGTCGGCGACCTCCTCGGTCAACACGTCGGGCGTGTTGGTGACCATGATGTTCTTCGCTCGGGCATGGCCGACATCGACCGAATCATAGCCGACGCCGAAGGAGGCGATGAGCTCGAGGTTGGGCAGCGCATCCATCATCGCCGCGTTGATGCCGGCAAACGAAGCGATGCCGCGCACATCACTGCGCATCTCGTCGGTGACGAGCGCCGGATCGGCGCGTTCGATTCTGACACGCCTGAACGTACGGTTGATGCGGTCGACCGCATGGTCGTTGAAATCGCCCGGCACCAGGATGGCGACGGTCTGCAACTGTTCGGCCTTGGTCATGCACGCTCCACCGGCTTGCCGGTCGACTGACGCACATGCAGTTCCGGCTTGATCAATTCCTGCGAGGGCCGCACCGTCTGGCCGTTGAGCTTGTCGAGCAACGCGCTGGCGGCGCGGCGGCCAACCTCGCGCTGGCCGTTCCAGACGGTGGTCAGGGCCGGCGTCGCGATCGCCGCCTCTTCGAGGTCGTCATAGCCGGTAACGGAGATGTCGACGCCGGGCACAAGGCCGGCACGGGCAATGCCGTTCATCAGGCCGATGGCGACAAGGTCGTTCCAGCAGCAGGCAGCCGTCGGTCTGTCCTTCAGCGCCAGGAACTGTCCGGCGGCCTCGAAGCCGGCCTGCTTGGTGCGTGGGCCGGCGATGCGCCATGACGGCCTGACTTCCAGCCCGGCCGCCTCCATCGCGTTGACATAGCCCTGGTAGCGGTCACGGCCGGTCGAGGTCTGGTCGGTGCCGCCGATCATGGCGATGCGCTTGTGGCCGAGCGAGATCAGATGGTTGGTGGCAAGGCCTGTTCCATAAGAGTCGTCGCCGCGAAAGACCGGCACGTCGGCACCCTCGACGGTGCGCGCGATCAGCACAGCCGGCAGGCCGTTCTCCTCGGCCATCAGGATGTCGGAAGCCGGCGTGCCGATGGCCGGCGACATGATGACGCCGTCGGCGCCGAGCTGCAAAAGCGTATCGATGAAGGTGCGCTGCTTTTCGAGCTGATCGTAATGATTGGACAGGATGAAGGTCTGCCGGCTGCGGTCGAGCTCGCTTTCGATTGAGCGCAGGATCTCGGCGAAGAACGGGTTCATGATGTCGTGGACGACGACGCCGACAATGCCGGAACGCGAGGTGCGCAGGCTGGCGGCGCGTCGGTTGTAGATATAGCCGATGGCGCGGGCATGTTCCTTGATGCGGTCACGCGTGGTACCGGCAACCAGAGGGCTGTCGCGCAGCGCCAGAGAGACCGTGGCCGTGGACACGCCGAGCGCATCCGCGATCGTCGAAAGCTTGATTTTTTGTGCCAGCGACGTGTGCTCCCCGGACCTGAACTTTCAGACCTAAACTGTTTAAAGGCGGCGTTATGCCACCGATCGGGGGCAAATCAAAGTTTTTTTGCCAACGCCTCGGCCTCGACATCCGAGGCCGCGCGGCTCCGCAGCCGAAGCCTATGCTCGCGATGGACGATGTAGAGACCGCTGGCGACGATGATGGCGGCGCCGACCAATGTCCAGCGGTCGGGAAACTGCTTGAAGACGATCCAGCCGGAAATGATCATCCACACCATCTGCGAATAGGGATAGGGCGCCAAAGCCGTGGTTGTCGCCAGCCGGTAGGCCTGGACCAGCAGCCAGTGACCGACGCCGCCGAACACGCCGAGCATCAGCAGCACGAACCAGTGCCAACCGTCATGCGGCAGGGAAAACGAAAACGGCAGCAGGGGCAGAAGCAGCAGCGCCGGCGCCAGCGCCGAAAACAGGATGAGGCTCTCCGATGTCTCGGTCGCCGACATGCGGCGCGTCATGATGACGTAGAAGCAGTTCGACAGCATCGAGCCGAGCGCGAAGAGATGTCCGATGCCGAAAACGCCGACGCCCGGCCGGGTGATGATGAGGACGCCGGCAAAGGCCGCCAGGATGGCCAGCCAGCGCCGCCAGCCGGCCCACTCGCCAAGCAGCGGACCGGCCAGTGCCGTGATCACCATCGGCCCGAAGAAATAGATCGAGGTGGTCTCGGCCAGTTGCAGGGATTTGAGCGCCAGGACATTGAATATGGTCGATCCGAACAGGAACGCCCCGCGCAGGATATGCGCCGGCAGATTGACCGGACGAAACCGCACCGGTTGGCGCCAGCCGCGCAGCAGCGCGCCGACCAGCACGACATGCACGGCAAAGCGCACCCAGGCAACGACCAGCACGGAAACGCCTGCAAGGACGAGGTATTTGCTTGATGTGTCGAGGAAGGTGAAGAAGACATAGGTGGAAAGCATGCACACGATCGCCACCGGGGGCGTCGCGCTTTCTACATGTCTTTGGGGAGCACTCACTTGCAGGCCGGGTGGGAAGCTGGGCTGGAGCCCACCTTTGCGGGAATTGCCGGCTCCCGGCAAGCCAATTGTCGACTGCCGCGACATGAAAGCCTGCTGGCACAACAAGAGCCGCCGGCAGGTAGTGCCCTGGCTAGGCGTGCATGCGGGCGCCCTTGGTGATCTTGTCGACCAGCTTCTTGTCGGCGCGAAGCGCGATCCCGACCACCTTGGCGTCTTCAGGCGCGAATTCGGCGAAGACGGCGCGATTAGCCGCGTCAAAGCCGGTCGAAAACATTTCCTCGACATAGAGCGGGGTGGTCACGCCGCGCTCCAGCGTGCGCCGGTGGATCGTGCCCAGCGTCGTCTGGTCGGCGGACAAAACGATGACCGGCTGGATCGACAGCGGGTTGTAGAGATTGCCGGCGCGGTCGCGATAGGGTTCACCGATGATATCCGGAAACTGCGCGACGATGCCGCTGGTCAGGAAGGCGGTGACGTTGAGTTTCTGCCAGACCGGCAGATCCTCCCGGAGCACGATTGCAAATTTCGTATCGAACATGAGACACTGGCCATTCGGTTTGTGCCCCAATGCGAGGCTGAAGGAGACGATGTCGCACGATCTAGACAGCCAGGCCTTCAGGGGTCTTGGACGTTTGTGCGTCGATGCAGCGGAAAACTGCATCATCTCGGCCTCCGACCCCGCCGGCATGGAGCGTATTGAGGCGCGTTTCCATGGCAGCGCGTTCGACCTGCATCGCCACGACACCTACTCGATCGGGGTGACGCTGCACGGGGTGCAGACGTTTCGCTATCTCGGCGCTGCGCGCCACAGCCTGCCCGGCCAGATCATCGTGCTGCATCCCGACGAGTTGCACGACGGCGGTGCCGGCACCGAGGACGGATTGCGCTACCGGATGCTCTATCTGGAGCCGTCGCTGATGCTCGACTGCCTCGGCGGCGCTTCGCTGCCTTTTGTCAGGGATGGCGTGGTGACGGACGCCGCCTTTTGCGCAACGTTGCTTTCGGCGCTGGGGCCGCTGGAGCAGGAACTCGACGAGCTGTTCGTCGACGACTTCCTGGCGCAACTGATGCAAAGCCTGACACGGCATGGCGGCCAGTCGGCGAAGCCGATGACCAGGACGGCGTGGCGGGCGGCTGCGCTGGCGCGCGACTATCTCACGGAAAACCTGAACCGGCCGGTGCGTTCCGGCGAACTGGAAGCTGTAACCGGGCTTGATCGCTATGCCTTGTCACGGCATTTCCGTGCCGCTTTCTCCACCAGTCCACATCGCTTCCTGGTGATGCGCCGGCTTCAGCGGGCGCGGCGGATGATCGCCGCCGGCGAACCGTTGGCACAGATCGCGGTCGAAGCCGGCTTCAGCGACCAGAGCCATTTCACAAGGCAATTCAAGAAGGCGTTCGGCATGACACCGGGACGCTGGTCGTCGCTGATCCAGGGCTCTGCCGCGGCGGCTTGATCGCCTGCCGCAACAATCCACCGGTCAGTCGTCCGATTCGGCGTCGTCGTCGATGAGCACCAGTTCCTCGTTCGAGAGGTTGGCCTCGATGCGGGCAAGCAGTTTGAACAGCGACTTCTGGTCCTTCTTGTCGAGGCCCTTCAGCGCCTGCTTTTCGGTCTTCTTCACCGATTTCTCGATAGCGTGGATGATATCGCGGCCGGTATCGGTGAGGAAAATATGCGCCTGACGGGCGTCGGCCGAGGAGGCGCGTTTTTCCAGAAAACCCTGGGCTTGCAGCCGGTTGATTGTCTTGGTGATGGTAGGCGGGCGCACGCCGAGGCGTCCGGCAAGATTGCCCGGCGTCTGGCCGTCCTCACGGTCGAGCGCCAGCATGATCTGATCCTGGCCGGCATAGAAGCCGTGCGCCAGAAGCCGGGCCGCCAGCGCCGTTCTTGCCAGCCTTGCCGCCGAATGCAGCCGGCTCATTGTCGCAGTCTTATCCGCCTTGGCCATGGTCATCCCTCTTCGGCCGTACCGGTGCGGGCAGCATAGAGGCAGCCGGCCGGTTGGCAATCGACGATGAAAAAGATTCCGGAGCTTCAAACAGCTTTGCCGGCAAGCATTGTGGTGTCCGCCGTGGCTAATGCCAGATGTTTATTTCAGTTAGATGACAAACGAATTCCCAGCCGGAATTTTCGCCGCGAGCAAAGTGATGGAGTGACCGCCGCTCAGCCGGACTTCACCGCGATGATCATCAGCGCCTGATAGGCATCCTCCAGCTCGCGCAGCGCAGCCTGCGATTGCGGTCCGGCCCGCCTGGCTATGCCGTCCGCGGCATTCGAGGTGTCGCGCTCGCCCGACCGGTCGTTGTAGGGCGCGACAGCGGTGAAAATCTGCTCGCTGAGGCTGTCCGGGAAGAACAACTGTCCGGTCATCACCGAACTGTCGTCGGGAAAGACCTTGAAATGGATGTGGGTGGTGCGGCCGCGATACCAGCCGGGATAGATCGTGGCGAAGGAAACGATGCCACTCGCGTCGGTCCTTTGCCAACCACGCAGGAAGGTCTGGCCCGAGGTGTCGAGATCGCGGCCATCACCCTGTCCGGGATAGCCGGAATAGGCGCCTTGCGCGTCGCAATGCCAGATGTCGACACGAGCGCCGGCAAGCGGGCGGCAGCCCGCGTCGACAACCTGCAGCCGGACATTAAGGGCAATGCCCTTCTTGCCTTCGGTGACATCGGCGCGTTCTAGCTTCGGATCGAAATAGAACGGTCCCTCGGTCGCCTCGGGCGTGATGGTGCAGACACCGGCGCCGTTTTCGAACATGGCCAGTCCGGCATAGGGTGAAGTCTGGTCTGCTATCGCGGCGGCGGGCAGGAAGGCACCACCGCCGGCGGTGACCGCGATCAAACCGAGCGCCTGGCGCCGGCTCATTGAGAACGAGGATGGCTTGCCGGACATATCTTGCCTCTCGAATTGGCCTCTGTCGCCCTGATCTAGGCGATCACAACGGCTTTCGCCAACGATTCGGCAATGCAGCAAGCCGGTTTGGCCCATCGGTTTGCCCCGTGCAAAAGCCCGGCGCACATCCTATATGGAGCCGACATTCCCTTTTCTCAGGCCGAATTTCCGAGGCCCAGATAATTCGAGGCAAGCCATGAGCGACGCACAGACGCAGATCCCCGTAACCGTTCTCACCGGCTATCTCGGTGCCGGCAAGACGACGCTGCTCAACCGTATCCTGTCGGAAAACCACGGCAGGCGCTACGCCGTCATCGTCAACGAGTTCGGCGAAATCGGCATCGACAACGACCTGATCGTGGAATCCGACGAGGAAATCTACGAGATGAACAATGGCTGCGTCTGCTGCACGGTGCGCGGCGACCTGATCCGTGTCGTCGAGGGCCTGATGCGCCGACCCGGCCGCTTCGATGCCATCGTCGTCGAGACCACCGGGCTCGCCGATCCGGTGCCGGTGGCGCAGACCTTCTTCATGGATGACGACGTGCGCTCCAAGACCAGGCTCGACGCGGTGGTGGCGCTGGTCGACGCCAAGCACCTGCCGCTGCGGCTCAAGGATTCCAGGGAAGCCGAGGACCAGATCGCCTTCGCCGACGTCGTCGTGCTCAACAAGACCGACCTCGTCACATCAGAAGAGCTCGCCAAGGTCGAGGCGACGATCCGCGCCATTAATCCGGCGGCGAAGATCCACCGCACGACCCGAGCCGGCGTCGCCCTGACCGAGGTGCTCGATCGCGGCGCTTTCGACCTGTCGAGGGCGCTGGAAAACGACCCGCATTTCCTTGAGGCGCATGACGATCATCATGATCACGACCACGATCATGATGGCCACGATCATCACCACCATGATCATGACGGGCACCACCATCACGCTCATGCTTCAGACATCCATGACGTGACGGTGCAATCGGTATCGCTGCGCGGCGGCGAGATGGATCCGAAGAAATTCTTCCCATGGATCGAGAAGATCACCCAGATGGAAGGCCCCAACATCCTGCGGCTGAAGGGCATCATCGCGCTCAAGGGCGATGATGAGCGCTATGTCATCCAGGGCGTGCACATGATCATCGAGGGCGACCACCAGCGCGCCTGGAAGGACGGCGAGAAGCATGAGAGCCGGCTGGTGTTCATCGGCAGGGAACTCGACGCCGAGCGGCTGAAGAAGAGTTTTGACGCCTGCCAGGCGGCTTGATTTCCAGACTTTATAGCGCTAGCGCTGCCCCTCCTTCCTTCTCCCCTTGTGGGAGAAGGTGGCCGGGCGAAGCTCGGTCGGATGAGGGGTGTTCCAGCTTGGCGCTGACGGAGATCCGTCACCCACCCCTCAACCGTCTCGGCGCTGCGCGCCGATCCACCTTCTCCCACAAGGGGAGAAGGCCGGCCGCACCCAGCCGCGCTGGCGACCAGCGAGGTTAGACGACCAGCATAAATCTCGAATGGAATAATCTCCCATGCCAACAGTCGCCCCGCTTGATCTCGAAGGCCACTGCATCGCTGCCGTCTTCCTCGGCGACGTGCCGCATTTCGCGATGGCCGACGGCGCCGTCCATCGGCTCGACCATGGCCACAAGACAATTCAGGCCAATGACGGGGTGCTTGCCGCCTTCCATGATGCGGCCAATGACCGGCTGATCACCGGCGGCGAGGACGGCAAGGTGTTTTCCGTGAAAGCGGGCGGCGAGGTCACGGAATTGGCAAGCGCGGCCAAGAAGTGGATCACCAGCGTTGCCGCCGGGCCTCAAGGCGCCATCGCCTATGCCTCAGGCAAGACCGCCTTCGTGCGATTCGCCGACGGCAAGACGAGGGAATTCGTCCATCCGCGTTCGGTCGAGGGGCTGGCCTTCTCGCCCAAGGGCATGCGCTTCGGTGTCGCCCGCTACAATGGCGCGACGCTGCATTTCCCGGCCGCCGAGGGCAAGCCGGTGGAGCTTGAATGGGCCGGCGCCCACACCGGCATCACCTTCTCTCCCGATGGCGCCTTCCTCGTCACCACCATGCAAGAAAACGCATTGCACGGCTGGAAGCTCGCCGACGGCAAGCACATGCGCATGACCGGCTATCCCGGCAAGGTCAAAAGCCTGTCGTGGAGTGTGAAGGGCAAGTGGCTGGCGAGTTCCGGCGCGCCGGCGGCGATCGTCTGGCCGTTTTCAGGCAAGGATGGTCCCATGGGCAAGGCACCGCTGGAGCTCGGCACGCGCGGCAACGCCATGGTGACGGCTGTCGCCTGCCACCCGAGCCAGGATGTCGTTGCCGTCGGCTATGATGACGGCATGGTGATGGCGGTGCGTTTTGCCGACGCCAAGGAAGTGCTGTTGCGACGGCCGGGCAAGGGCGCCATCACCTCGATGATGTGGGACAAGGAAGAACGCCGGGTCGCCTTCGGCAGTGCCGCCGGCGATTGCGGCGTCATCGATATCACGGCCTGACCCCGCTCACTCCGCTCCGCACGACACCTTGCCGCTGATTTCAACCGGTTTGCCGTCCTGGTCCGTATCCGCCGCGGCGTCGTAGACGGCGAGCGTATAGCTCCCGTCGTAGACGCCTTCGTCGCTGGTCTTGGTCAGGATCGTCAGTTCGACCGAATTGATCTTTTGCGCGACCTCGTGCTCGCGATAGATGTTCAGCCGCAATTCCTTGCCGTCGAGCCAGTACTGCGTCAGGTTGGAATCCTCGAACACCGTCTTGCGCAGGCTGTCGCCGGCAGGCCGGCTCAGAATTTCGAGGTTGCCGCGAAAGTTGAAGGTCGGCCCGCCCATGCCTCTGGTGACGCCTGCCTCGACCTCGAATGTCGCCGCCGTGTCCTCGGTGGAGCACCAGATGCCACCCGACGCGAAGGCAGCGCCAGCCGACGACAGAAGCATTGCCACACACATGATCGTTCGCATTTTACCCCTCCACCTCAATTCCCGCTCATATTGGCGCTGACTTCGGCAGCACGGTCAAGCGCCGCCGCCAAAGGCTGAGCCAACGCAGGGCAGATGCGCGGCCAATTGCGGATGCGGACACGGATTGGCTAAGAGGGATCGACCAGAGGGGTTTTCATGCACAGCGACACGTCCAACACGTCCATCGGCGGCATCGGCCGCGACCGCATTGCCGATTTGCGCGAAGCCGAGGGGGCAGCCTTCCGCAAGGCGCGGCCAAAATCGCAAGCCAAGATCGGCAACGGCCTGCCCGGCTTCTTCGGCGGCGTCCCGATGCACTGGATGAACGATTGGCCGACGCCGTTCCCGATCCTGGTCGGCAACGCCAGGGGCGCTACGATCACGGATATCGACGGAAACAAGCTCGACGATTTCTGCCTTGGAGACACCGGCTCGATGTTTGGCCATTCGCCGCCGCCGGTGGCTCGCGCCGTCCGCCGCCAGGCCGGACGCGGCCTGACCTATATGCTGCCTTCGGAAGATGCGCTGGCCATTGGGCCGCTGCTGCAGCAGCGCTTCGGCCTGCCGTTCTGGCAGATCGCGACGACGGCGACCGACGCCAACCGCTTTGCATTGCGTGTTGCCCGTGCCGTCACCGGCCGCGAAAAAATCCTGGTCTTCAACGGCTGCTATCATGGCTCGGTCGACGAAACGATGGTGCGGCTGATCGACGGCAAGCCCGTCAACCGGCCGGGATTGGCGGGCGAGTTCCGCGACTTGACCCGCACGGCCAAGGTCATCGAGTTCAACGATGTTTCAGCACTCGAAGCCGCGCTTAGG
>NZ_RZRK01000149.1:0-9982 GCF_003997835.1 Mesorhizobium sp. M7A.F.Ca.CA.004.12.1.1 | reverse complement strand
CGTCTGATGCCCCGTACCCGCGTGAGCTTCGAAATGCGCCAGAAGGCGCGCGCGCTTCGAGTTCACGCGACCAAGGGCGAATCCCTCCTGTGGTATGAACTGCGGGAGTTGAAATCGGGAGGCATCAAGTTTCGCCGTCAGTGCCCGATTGGGCCTTATATCGTTGACTTCGTTTGCTTGGCGGTGAAGCTGATCGTTGAGGTCGACGGTGATCTGCACGAACACGAGAAGGGTAAACGGCACGATGCTGTTCGTGATGCCTATCTGCGCTCTCTCGGGTTTCACGTCTTCCGTGTTGACGAGCCCGATGTCATAAACAGCGCGTGGCATGTCGCGAGATGGTCAAGGGGAAGGTTGAGCATATGTCAGCCGACCCCACCCGACCGCTTCGCGGCCACCCTCCCCTCGAGGGGGAGGGGGACGCCGTCGCCCCGCAATCGATGAGGTTTTAGAGCATGGCCGCACCCGGCGAGAATCTGCGAATCAATTCAGACCGTTTGTGGGATTCCATCATGGAGATGGCGAAGATTGGCCCCGGCATTGCCGGCGGTAACAATCGCCAGACCGTGACCGACGAAGACGGCGAAGGGCGGCATCTGTTCAAGCGCTGGTGCGATGCGGCCGGGCTCGAAATGGGCGTCGATGAAATGGGCACGATGTTTGCCCGCCGCGAAGGCACCGATCCCAGCCTGCCGCCGGTCTATGTCGGCAGCCATCTCGATACGCAGCCGACCGGCGGCAAGTACGACGGCGTGCTCGGCGTGCTGGGCGGGCTTGAAGTGGTGCGCTCGCTCAACGATCTCGGGATCAAGACCAGACATCCGATCGTCGTCACCAACTGGACGAACGAGGAGGGCTCGCGCTTTGCGCCGGCGATGATGGCGTCCGGCGTGTTCGCCGGCGTGCTCGACCAGGCCGATGTGTACGGGCATGTCGACAAGCAGGGCAAGAAATTCGGTGAGGAGCTCGAGCGCATCGGCTGGAAAGGCAGCGAGAAGGTCGGCGATCGCAAGATCCACGCCTTCTTCGAACTGCATATCGAACAGGGTCCGATCCTCGAGGACGAAGATATCGACATCGGCGTCGTCACTCATGGCCAGGGCCTGAAGTGGCTCCAGGTGACGCTGACCGGCAAGGAAGCCCACACCGGCTCGACCCCGATGCCCAAGCGCCGCAATGCCGGGCTCGGCATGGCCCGGGTGATCGAACTGGTGCATGAGATCGCCATGGACTACCAGCCGGACGCCGTCGGCGCGGTCGGCCACATGGAGGTCTATCCTAACTCGCGCAACATCATCGCCGGGCGCACCGTCTTCACCGTCGACATCCGCTCCCCGGAAAAGGAAGTGCTGGACGCCATGGACGGCCGCATCCGCGAAGGCATCGACACGATCTGCGATGCGCTCGACATCCGCTACGAGATCGAGCAGGTCGGCGCTTTCGATCCGGTCACCTTCGACGCGGGTTGCGTCAAGGTGATCCGCGATGCCGCCGAACGTCTCGGCTATTCCCACCGCAACATCGTCTCCGGCGCCGGCCATGACGCCTGCTGGATCAACCGCGTCGCGCCCACCGCCATGGTGATGTGCCCCTGCGTCGACGGCTTGAGCCACAACGAGGCCGAGGAGATCACCAAGGAATGGGCTTCGGCAGGTGCCGATGTTTTGTTCCATGCGGTGGTGGAGACGGCTGTCATCATGGAGTGAGCTTAGAATCTACCTCCAAACGACGCTCGCAAAGAAGCGCGAAGAGAACAAGGGAACAGCTAATGACCAAAGTTATCCGAAACGGCACCATCGTCACCGCCGACCGCACCTGGAAGGCCGATGTGCTGATGCAGCACGGCAAGATCGTCGCCATTGGCTCGGACCTGCATGGCGACCACGAGTTCGACGCCACCGGTTGCTACATCATGCCGGGCGGCATCGACCCGCATACCCATCTCGAAATGCCGTTCATGGGCACCTATTCGGCCGATGATTTCGAATCCGGCACCCGCGCCGCGCTCTCCGGCGGCACCACCATGGTGGTCGATTTCTGCCTGCCGGCGCCGCAGCAGTCGCTGCTCGAAGCCTTGCAGATGTGGGACAACAAGACCTCGAAAGCGTCCTGCGACTACTCCTTCCACATGGCGATCACCTGGTGGGGCAAGCAGGTGTTCGACGAGATGGCCACTGTCGTCGACAAGGGCATCACCTCGTTCAAGCATTTCATGGCCTACAAGGGCGCGCTGATGGTCGATGACGACGAGATGTATGCGTCGTTCCAGCGCTGCGCCGATCTCGGCGCGCTGCCGCTGGTGCATGCCGAGAATGGCGATGTCGTTGCCGCCCTGTCGCAGAAGCTGCTGGCTGCCGGCAACAACGGCCCCGAGGGCCACGCCTATTCACGGCCACCCGAAGTGGAAGGCGAGGCGACCAACCGCGCCATCATGATCGCCGACATGGCCGGCGTGCCGCTCTATGTCGTGCATGTCTCCTGCGAGCAGAGCCACGAGGCGATCCGCCGCGCGAGGCAGAAGGGCATGCGGGTGTTCGGAGAACCGCTGATCCAGCACCTGACCCTGGACGAGAGCGAGTATTTCGATAAGGACTGGGATCATGCGGCGCGCCGCGTGATGAGCCCGCCCTTCCGCAACAAATTACACCAGGATTCGCTGTGGGCGGGCCTGCAGGCGGGCTCGCTGCAGGTGGTGGCGACCGATCATTGCGCTTTCAGCACCAAGCAGAAGCGCAACGGCGTCGGCGATTTCACCAAGATTCCGAACGGCACCGGCGGGCTTGAAGACCGCATGCCGGTGCTCTGGACCACCGGCGTCAACACCGGCCGGCTGACGATGAACGAGTTCGTCGCGGTGACCTCGACCAACATCGCCAAGATCCTCAACATGTATCCGAAGAAGGGCGCCATCGTAGAGGGCGCCGACGCCGACATCGTCGTCTGGGATCCCCAGCGCAAGAAGAAGATCACCTCGAAGAAGCAGCAGTCTGTCATCGACTACAACGTGTTCGAAGGGTTCGAGGTGACCGGTCTGCCGCGGTTCGTGTTCTCGCGTGGCGAACTGTCGATCCAGGAGGCCGAGGTCAAGGCCAAGCCCGGTCATGGCGAGTTCGTTGGCCGCGAGCCGAATGCGGCGGTCAACCGGGCGCTGTCGACGTGGAAGGAAATCTCCGCGCCGCGCAAGGTGGAACGCACCGGCATCCCGGCGACCGGGGTTTGAGCTTGCGCGGCTCGAAGAACGCCAAGAAACGGATGATTGCCGACAAACACGGCGCCGCCTTTGGGGATGTGTCGCAGTGCCGATAATTGCCGAACTCGGCGCCGCCCCTCATCCGCCTGCCGGCACCTTCTCCCCGTATACTGACGGGGAGAAGGGAGATGAACGCAACCTCGCCGCCCTTTTTTGTAACGTCGGAGATTGGCGAAATCCTCCGCGAAATCGTCCTTCTCCCCGTCACTATACGGGGAGAAGTGCCCGGCAGGGCGATGAGGGGCAGCGCAAACCTCGGGCAATTGACCGGTGGGATCCTAGCCCGTCGATACCGGCTTCAGGCGACCAGTGCATCCAGTTCCGGCAGCAGGACGACGCTTTCCTGTTCGTTGGGATCGGTGCGGGCAATGACGGCCGAAGACGGGGCGCTGCTCAGATTGGCCGGCAGATGCGGCACGCCGGCCGGAATGTAGAAGAGGTCGCCGGCCTTGACCACGATATGATGCTCGAGCCGGTCGCCGTACCAGGTGTGGACTTCGCCGGAGAGCACGTAGATCGCCGTCTCGTGGCTCTCATGCATATGCGCCTTGGCGCGTGCGCCGGGCGGCATGGTGAGCATGTGCATGCAGATGCCGGAGGCGCCGACGGTCTCGGCGGCGATGCCGGCGAAATAGGTCAATCCCTGCTTGCCTTCATAAGTGCTTTCAGGGCGGATAAGATGACAGGTGGGTTTGGGCGACATCGGGGAAACTCCGGGCGTCGATCGAGTGGGACAAGGTCAGTGGGACAGGGCCAAATGGGACAGGATAAGTGGAAAACAACATCGCGATAAAAGCAATCGGATTCCAGCCGCCGCAGGGACGGAAACAGGCAGGCGGCAGCCGATGACGGGGACTTCGCCAGCCGTCGTCGCGGCAAGCAAACTCGGACTGACCTTCCAGACCAATGACGGGCCGGTGCAGGCGCTGTCAAACGTCGATCTCACCATCGGCAAGGGGGAGTTCGTCTCCTTCATCGGCCCTTCGGGCTGCGGCAAGACCACGTTGCTGCGCGTCATCGCCGATCTGGAGAAGCCGACCTCGGGGACGATTTCGGTCAATGGCATGACAGCAGAGCAGGCGCGCGAGAAACGCGCCTATGGCTATGTTTTCCAGGCCGCCGCGCTGTTTCCGTGGCGGACGATCGAGCGCAATGTCGGGCTGCCGCTGGAGATCATGGGCCTGTCCAAGGCGGAGCAAGGCGAGCGTATCAAGCGCACGCTCGAGCTCGTCAACCTCTCTGGCTTCGAGAAGAAATATCCCTGGCAGCTCTCGGGCGGCATGCAGCAGCGCGCCTCGATTGCCCGTGCGCTGGCCTTCGATGCCGACCTGCTGCTGATGGACGAGCCGTTCGGCGCGCTGGACGAGATCGTGCGCGACCATCTCAACGAGCAATTGCTGGAATTGTGGGGACGCACCAACAAGACCATCTGCTTCGTCACCCACTCCATTCCGGAAGCCGTTTATCTGTCGACGCGCATCGTCGTCATGTCACCGCGGCCGGGCCGCGTCAGCGACATCATCGAATCGACACTGCCGAGAGAGCGGCCGCTCGACATCCGCGAGACGCCGGAGTTTCTGGCGATCGCAGCGCGCGTGCGCGACGGGCTGCGGGCAGGGCACAGCTATGATGATTGAGGGAGCAATCGACGGGCTCCCTCCTCTCCCCAACGGGGAGAGGGTGGCCGGAGCGAAGCGGAGGTCGGGTGAGGGGGCGGCCCACCGCGCCTTCGTCATCCCAGGGCACCGCGAGGCGGCGTGCGTAAAGGGAGCGGTCAACCACCCCTTCGTCATCCTAGGGCAGAGCAGGCGCGCAGCGGCCTGCGCAGACCCTAGGATCCATGCCGTGACGCCGGCCGAAAGGCGAAAACGGTTGAGAAAACAGGCCAAGCAGGGCGAGGCACAGGGAGCCTTGTTCCGCACCGTTGTGGAGCACAGAGGTAACGGCATGGATCCTAGGGTCTGCGCCGCGTCGCTTCGCTCCTTGCTTCGCCCTAGGATGACGAAGAATGGGTATGGCCGCTCTTTGCCGTTGGGCAAAGGGGAGCGCACCTAATGGACACCTTCCGCGACAAACTCATCCCCGTCACCTCGATCCTCGCTGGGGTGGTCGTGCTCTGGTATGTCTTCGCTGTCATCCTCAACGCGCCGTTCCAGCGCGATCTCGACCGTCGCGCCGGTGAGACCTCCACGTTCAGCGAACTCATCGGCAAGACGCTGTCGCAGCCGAAGCCGACATTGCCGGCGCCGCATCAGGTGGCGGTGAATTTCTTCGAGAACACCTTCCTGCGGCCTATCACCTCGAACCGCAGCCTGGTCTACAATGCCTGGGTGACGCTGTCGTCGACGCTGCTCGGCTTTGCCTTCGGCACCGCGCTCGGCATCATCATTGCGGTCGGCATTGTCCATGTGGCGACGCTCGACCGCAGCCTGATGCCGTGGATCATCGCCTCGCAGACCATTCCCATCCTGGCGGTGGCGCCGATGATCATCGTCGTGCTGGGGGCGATCGGCATCAGCGGCCTGATCCCGAAGGCGATGATCTCGACCTATCTGTCATTCTTCCCGGTGACTGTCGGCATGGTGAAGGGGCTGCGCTCACCCGAGATCATGCATCTCGACCTGATGCACACCTACAATGCCAGTCGTGCGCAAACCTTCTGGAGATTGCGTGTGCCGGCCTCGGTGCCGTTCCTGTTCACCTCGATGAAGGTGGCGGTGGCGGCAAGCCTGGTCGGCGCCATCGTCGGCGAATTGCCGACCGGTGCGGTCGCCGGCATCGGCGCCAAGCTTTTGGCGGGCGCCTATTACAGCCAGTCCATCGACATCTGGTCTGCGCTGGTTGCTGGGTCTGTGGTGGCGGCACTTCTGGTCATGGTTGTCGGCATTGCCGGGCGCCTCGTCGACCGCGCCATGGGCGGGAGGCCGGCATGAACTGGCTGAAACCCTCCTGGCAGGCGGTGTCGGCGATCGTGCTGTGCCTGATCGCGGTCGCGCTCGGCCCGATCGCCGCGCCGAAAGTGGATGCACTGGCGCAGCCCGCAGGGACGTTGATGTATCCCTATGTGGCGACGAACTGGCTGATCTTCGGCGTGCTGCTTCTCGCTGCTTTGATCTCGATGGCCAGAATACCGTCCGTCGTCGAAGCGGTTGTGCTTTTCATCGGCGCGCATCTGGCCGCCTGGCTGCTGATTGGCGGCATCACCGGCTTCGAGGGCCTGGCACGGGCGCCCTATTTCCTGCTGCTCACGGGTGCCTGGCTGCTTGGCTGGCGCTGCGTCGCCGTCCTGTCGGGCCTTCGCCCGATGGCAAGCTGGGCTCGCACCGCGCTGCGCCTGATCATCCCGGCCATCTTCGGCGCCTGGATACTGATCATCTGGGAAGCGGTGACGCGTGGCGCCGGCATTCCCTTCATCCTGTTGCCGCCGCCAAGCGCAATCGGCGCGCGCATCGCCGGTTCGCTGCCGGTGCTCGGCGCGGATGTCCGGCAGACCATCTTCAAGGCGGTGATCTTCGGCTATGTGGTGGGCAGCGGCGCCGGCTTCATCACCGCAATCCTCGCCGACCGTGTGCCGTTCCTGCGGCGCGGCCTCTTGCCTATCGGCAACATGGTCTCGGCGCTGCCGATCATTGGCGTCGCCCCGATCATGGTGATGTGGTTCGGCTTCGACTGGCAGTCCAAGGCGGCTGTTGTCATCATCATGACTTTCTTCCCGATGCTGGTGAACACGGTCGCCGGTCTGGCCGCCTCCGGCCATATGGAGCGCGACCTGATGCGCACCTATGCGTCGGGCTACTGGCCGACGCTGCTGAAGCTCAGGCTGCCGGCCGCTGCTCCCTTCATCTTCAACGCGCTGAAGATCAACTCGACGCTGGCGCTGATCGGCGCCATCGTCGCCGAGTTCTTCGGCACGCCCGTCGTCGGCATGGGCTTCCGCATCTCGACCGAGGTCGGGCGGATGAACATCGACATGGTCTGGGCCGAAATCGCAGTTGCAGCACTTGCGGGTTCGGTCTTTTATGGCGTGGTCGCTCTTGTCGAAAGAGCCGTCACGTTTTGGCATCCCTCTGTCCGTGGTGGATAGGGGCGGTGGGTTTAGGGCACTAACTTCAGAGGGTAAAAAAATGAAAAGACTGATTATTCCCGTTCTGGCCGGCGCGATGTCGCTCGCCGCGTTCCAGGCAATGGCCGCCGACAAGGTGACGTTGCAGCTGAAATGGGTCACGCAGGCTCAGTTTGCCGGCTACTATGTCGCCAAGGCAAAGGGTTTCTATGAGGCCGAAGGTCTCGACGTCGACATCAAGCCGGGCGGTCCCGATATCGCGCCCGAGCAGGTGATCGCCGGCGGCGGCGCCGATGTCATCGTCGACTGGATGGGCGGTGCGCTGGCCGCCCGCGAAAAGGGTGTGCCGCTGGTCAACATCGCCCAGCCGTTCAAGAAGGCAGGCATGGAGCTGGTCTGCCCGAAGGACGGCCCGATCAAGACCGAAGCCGACTTCAAGGGTCACACACTAGGCGTCTGGTTCTTCGGCAACGAGTATCCGTTCTACGCCTGGATGAACAAGCTCGGCCTCAAGACAGACGGCGGCCCGGACGGCGTCACCGTCTTGAAGCAGAGCTTCGACGTGCAGCCGCTGATCCAGAAGCAGGCGGATTGCATCTCGGTCATGACCTACAACGAGTACTGGCAGTTGATCGACGCCGGCTACAAGCCGGAACAGCTGACCGTGTTCAACTACTCGGCCATGGGCAACGACCTGCTTGAGGACGGGCTCTATGCGTCCGAAGACAAGCTCAAGGACCCGGCCTTCGAAGACAAGATGGTGCGTTTCGTGCGCGCCTCGATGAAGGGCTGGAAATACGCCATCGACAACAATGACGAAGCCGCTGGCATCGTCATGGACGGCGGCGGCCAGGACGAGAACCACCAGAAGCGCATGATGAGCGAAGTCGCCAAGCTGATCGACAATGCCGACGGCAAGCTCGACCCGGCGACCTACGAGCGCACCGCCAAGGCGTTGCTCGACCAGAAGATCATCACCAAGGAGCCGACCGGCGCCTACACCACCGCCATCACGGACAAGGCGGTCAAGTAAGCCTATTCGGTAACGTCTAGATATTTCAACACGGCGCCTCCGGCAGAAATGCTAGAGGCGCCGTTCCTTTATGGTGTTCATGACGAAGCTGGTCTCGATCGAGGCGACGCATTTCAGCCGCGCGATCTTTTCCTTGATGAAGCGCTCGTATTGTTCGAGGCTTCCCGTCACTACTTTCAGCACATAGTCGCGCGAACCGGTGACGAGGTGGCATTCCAGCACCTCGTCCCAGCCGCGGATCGCGTCCTCGAACATGACGATCTCGTCCTCGTTCTGGCGGCTGAGCCGGATGGTGGCGATGGCGACCATGCTCCAGCCGAAGGCTGAGGGATCGACCAGGGTGGTGTAGCCCCTGATGACGCCGGTCTCCTCCAACCGCCGCACCCGTCTCAGGCAGGGCGACGGCGACAGGCCGATCCGCTCGGCAAGCTCATTGTTGGTGATGCGGGCGTCGGCCTGCAGTTCGCGCAGGATCCTGCGGTCGAAATCATCGGCTATCTTCTGCTGCACTTTCCGTCTCTCCGGGCAATTTGTTGCGGGAATGCAGCCATGAGAGCCCAAAAATAGCAAGGACTGGCGGAACGGGATCGCATAAATTGCCGTTCACTATGTCACTCGAACAGGCAGGAAAGCTCATGACCGCGCCACGCCCGTCGAAAACCCATATCGGCAACCACAAGCTCCACCCGGAGACGCTGATGCTGAGCTATGGCTTCGATCCGCAACTTTCGGAGGGCGCGGTCAAGCCGCCGGTGTTCCTGACCTCGACCTTCGTGTTCAAGTCGGCGGAAGAAGGACGCGACTTCTTCGACTACACCTCCGGCCGCAAGGAGCCGCCGAGCGGCACGGCGTCGGGCCTGGTCTATTCGCGCTTCAACCATCCCAACAGCGAGATCGTCGAGGACCGGCTGGCGATCTATGAGGGGGCGGATGCCTGCATCCTGTTTTCATCCGGCATGTCGGCGATCGCCACCACGCTGCTCGCCTATATCAGGCCGGGCGACGTCATCCTTCATTCGCAGCCGCTTTACGGCGGCACCGAGACGCTGTTGACGCGCACGCTCTCCGGCTTCGGTATCGGCGCGGTCGGTTTCGTAGATGGCGTCGATGAGGCAGCGGTGCGCACGGCCTCCGACGCCGCCGTCGCGAAGGGCCGCGTGTCGGTCATCCTGATCGAAACGCCGTCAAACCCGACCAACAGCCTGGTCGATATCGCGCTGATGCGGAAGATCGCCGACGAGATCGGCGCTAGCCAAGGGTCGACGCCGATCGTCGTGTGCGACAACACGCTGCTCGGCCCGGTTTTCCAGCGGCCCATCGAACATGGCGCCGACGTGTCCGTCTATTCGCTGACCAAATATGTCGGCGGCCATTCCGATCTCATCGCGGGCGCCGCCATGGGCAGCAAGGCGGTCACCAAGCCGATCAAGGCGCTGCGCGGCGCGATCGGCACGCAGCTCGACCCGCATTCCTGCTGGATGCTTGGCCGCTCGCTGGAGACGCTGTCGATCCGCATGGAGCG
Source organism: Mesorhizobium sp. M7A.F.Ca.CA.004.12.1.1 (assembly GCF_003997835.1). Taxonomy (NCBI): domain Bacteria; kingdom Pseudomonadati; phylum Pseudomonadota; class Alphaproteobacteria; order Hyphomicrobiales; family Phyllobacteriaceae; genus Mesorhizobium; species Mesorhizobium sp. M7A.F.Ca.CA.004.12.1.1. The sequence goes on along the minus strand of NZ_RZRK01000149.1, from coordinate 114 downwards.
GGCCAACGACAATGCGCGCCTGGTCGCCGAATTCCTGCGCGACCATGCCAAGGTCGAGAAGGTGCATTACCTTCCGTTCCTGGGCGAGGAAACGCCGGCTGGCCGCACCTACAG
>NZ_RZRK01001499.1:0-468 GCF_003997835.1 Mesorhizobium sp. M7A.F.Ca.CA.004.12.1.1 | reverse complement strand
CCGCTGACCGGCCTGCTCAACCGCCGCGCCCTATTCGACCTGCACGGCGATGCGCCGGTCGGTGCCTTCACGGCGGTGGTCGTCTTCGACCTCGACAACTTCAAGGCCATCAACGACGAATTCGGCCACGCCGCCGGCGATGAGGTGCTGAAGGTATTTGCACGGGAACTCGCCAGCAATCTTCGCCCGGGTGATGTCGCCGCGCGCATGGGCGGCGAGGAATTCGCGCTGGTGCTGAAGCGGACCTTGCCCGAAACGGTGGAGGCCACCGCCGAGGCCATCCGGGCAGCTTTCGCCGCGCACCACATCGAAACCGAGACAGGCTCGCTGATATGCACGGTCAGTGCCGGATTTGCTTTCGGCACCAAGGAAGGCCTCGGCTTCGACAAGGTGCTCAATGCCGCCGACAAGGCGCTCTACGACGCCAAGCGCGCCGGCCGCAACCGCGTCACCGCTTTTCCGTTCAAG
>NZ_RZRK01001498.1:0-483 GCF_003997835.1 Mesorhizobium sp. M7A.F.Ca.CA.004.12.1.1 | reverse complement strand
GACAACCAACCCTACCCCGATATCCCGTTCATCGGACGCTGGCACTATTCGCGTGCCGAGATGATCGCAGACGGTATCGTCCACGCGGTCGGCATCGTGCTGGCGATCGCGGCAGGGTCGGCACTGCTGGCGCTGGCGGCGTTTCGTGTCGGACCTGGCGAATACATCGCCGCCGCCTTCTACGTGGTTTCGCTGCTCACCGTGCTCTCGGTGTCGATGACCTACAATCTGTGGCCGGTGTCGTCGCCGGCAAAATGGGTGTTGCGGCGTTTCGACCACGCCGCGATCTATCTGCTGATCGCCGCGACCTATACGCCTTTCCTGGCGCAGCTCGAAGGCTCGCCGCTGGCGCGCTGGATGATCGTGCTGGTCTGGGCCGCGGCAGTGCTGGGTATTGCCATCAAGGTGTTCTTTCCCGGCCGTTTCGACCGGCTGGCGATCGGTTTCTATCTCGCCATCGGCTGGAGCGGCATCATCCTGGTC
>NZ_RZRK01001497.1:0-483 GCF_003997835.1 Mesorhizobium sp. M7A.F.Ca.CA.004.12.1.1 | reverse complement strand
GGTGTCCGAAGCGCCGCCGACGCCGCCGCTGCCGCCGATCGACTGCGCCAGTATGCCGTGCGAATAGGCCTTCTCGGTCTGGATCCAGCCGCTGTTTTCGACATTGACCTTGCCGCCGTTACCGCCAACGTTGCCGGACCCGCCCAGTGACAGGTTGACACTGACTTCCGATTCATCGGTGTGACCGGTGCTTTCGCCGGCGCCACCGGCGCCACCGCCGCCACCCACCGACTGTGCGAAGATGCCGATGGAACGCTCCTGCTGGGTCCAGATGCCGGCCGTGGCGAGATTGAAGACGTCGACTTGGAAAGCGCTGCCACCGCCGCCGCCTGCCCCGCCAAGCGCCCCACCGATCGCATATTTACCCAATACGCCCGATGTCGCCGAGCCGCCGACACCACCACCGCCGCCGATCGAGTTGGCGCTGATACCATACGAATCGGCGCCGTCGGTCACGATCAGGCTCCGGTTGGTAACAGAGAC
>NZ_RZRK01001496.1:0-484 GCF_003997835.1 Mesorhizobium sp. M7A.F.Ca.CA.004.12.1.1 | reverse complement strand
GACTACGACCGCGAGAAGCTGCAGGAGCGGCTGGCCAAACTCGCCGGCGGCGTTGCGGTGATCCGGGTCGGCGGCTCGACCGAGGTCGAGGTCAAGGAGCGCAAGGACCGCGTCGACGATGCGCTGCATGCGACCCGCGCGGCCGTCGAGGAGGGCGTGCTGCCTGGCGGCGGTGTCGCGCTGCTGCGGGCAGCCAAGGCGCTCGATGCCGTGCAGACCGACAATGCGGACCAGAAGACTGGCGTCGATATCGTGCGCCGTGCCATCGAAACGCCGGTCCGGCAGATCGCCGAGAATGCCGGCGCCGAAGGCTCGATCATCGTCGGCAAGCTGCGCGAGAAAAGCGAATTCGGCTGGGGCTGGAACGCCCAGACCAACGAATTCGGCGATCTCTACGGCCAGGGCGTCATCGACCCGGCCAAGGTGGTGCGCACCGCTCTCCAGGACGCGGCATCGGTCGCCGGCCTGCTGGTGACCACGGAGG
>NZ_RZRK01001495.1:0-485 GCF_003997835.1 Mesorhizobium sp. M7A.F.Ca.CA.004.12.1.1 | reverse complement strand
AATCTGGGCAGCCCCCATCGCCGGACTTGTCGTCGGCCTGATCGGCGCCATCGTCTTTGCCACGGCCGAACGGTTTGGCCTGGCCATGGGGCCAGCGGCGGCCCTTGCTCTCGTGGCAACCGTGCTCACCACCGGCTGCCTGCATGAGGACGGGCTGTCCGACGTCGCCGACGGCTTTGGCGGCGGCAAATCACGCGGCCGCAAACTCGAGATCATGCGCGACAGCCGCATCGGCGCCTATGGTGCCATGGCGCTGGGCCTGTCGCTGCTGATCCGCTGGAGCGCGCTGTCGGAGTTCGTCGATCCCACTCAGGCCCTCTTCGCCCTCATAGCCGCACACGCGGCCTCGCGCGGCCTGCTTGGCGCCTTCATGCATCTCTTGCCTCCAGCGCGAGTCGATGGCCTCTCGGCCGATGCCGGCACCGTCTCGCAGGAAACCGCCATCGCCGGCGCCGTGCTCGGCGCGATCCCGCTGCTCCTACTCG
>NZ_RZRK01001494.1:0-485 GCF_003997835.1 Mesorhizobium sp. M7A.F.Ca.CA.004.12.1.1 | reverse complement strand
GTGCCGCCTTGCGCACAAACTGTTCGGCGGCGTCGAAATTGGTGACGGCGGCGGTTTCGGTGATCTCGAAGCCGATGCCCGAATGCGGCGCCCCGGTTTCTTCTATGACGTTGTCCACGAAGTCCCAAAGCTGCGGGTCGCTCAGCGTCTGCGCCGACAGATTGAAGCCAAGCGTCAACGCCCCCGAACGCAAGGCGGCACCATGCCGCGACAGCGCGGTGCGGATGATCCAGCGGTCGAGCCGCGACGCGATGCCGAACCGCTCGGCCACCGGAATGAACTCGCCGGGTGGCACCAGCCGGCCGTTGCGGGCGGCGAGCCTGGCCAACACTTCGACATGGCGGCTTTCCAGCCAGGGACGGCCCAGCCGATGGATTTCCTGGCCAAACAGCTTCAGCCTTCCGTCTTCCATGGCATCGACCGTATCGGCGACGACGCGCGCCGCGTTGAGGCCACCCGAACCCGATGCCGTATCGGTGGAGAAG
>NZ_RZRK01001493.1:0-486 GCF_003997835.1 Mesorhizobium sp. M7A.F.Ca.CA.004.12.1.1 | reverse complement strand
GCCATCAACGGCGCGCCGGTGCGGTTAAGGTGCCGCCGTGAGAGGTGGGCTTTGCGCTTCATGGTGATCTCTCTAGAACTGGACGGCGCCGCTGAGCGAAAAGCGATCGCTTGTCGGCAGGTGATCGTCGCGATGCTGGCGGCCCCATTCCAGCGTCAGGCTGGCGTTGGTCGCGTCACCCGCCAGCGCGGTGCCGACCTTAAGGCCAAGCCCGTATGACGCGCCGACGATGTTGGCCGTCTCGAGCGCGGTCGGCATTTCGAGATGCACCTGGCCGACAGCGCCGAACACGTAGGGAGACAACGAAACGATGCCGCCGGTGAACGGGACGTACCAGGGTGAGGACAGCTCGCCGCGCAGCACATAGCCGGAATCGCCCTGCAGCGCGCCGGCGTCGAAGCTCGACAGGCCGTTCGCGCCGACCAGCCCGATCTGTTCGGACTGCAGCAGCGGCTTGCCAAACGAGGTCTGCGCGCGGGCGTAGAG
>NZ_RZRK01001492.1:0-487 GCF_003997835.1 Mesorhizobium sp. M7A.F.Ca.CA.004.12.1.1 | reverse complement strand
TTGAGGTACCGGGCGACCGCTTCGGCCAGCACCCTGTTGGAATTGCCCGCGAAGAGTTTCATGCACGGTTCCTGGTGGAGGATGATGAGACCTGACGGACTCGCTTGCGCCCTTTAACCGGGCTTTTAGCGGCCCGCGCCGGTATTGCAAGCGCCGAGATCGGGAATCCGCCGGCTAAACTCAAGAAAGCTCCGCGCCATCGCCGGGCTGCAACAGGGAGCAGCGGACTTGCGCTGCTCCTTCTTCTCGTTGGGCATCGGATTTTCCCAAAACCGTCTCCACTTTTGGGTCCGATGCCTCTAGCCCGCCTTGCCGCCGAGCCAGGCCGCGAATTGGTCGATGGTCTGGTCGGCGATCGTCTGCATGGTGGCCGGCGAGACCCCCTTCCAGCTGTCGCCGCCCGCGCTGGCGCCGGAATTGACCGACGGGGCCTTCTGCTGACCATTGATGCGGTGCAGCCGGTTGCCGGCGGGGTCATAGACATCCC
>NZ_RZRK01001491.1:0-499 GCF_003997835.1 Mesorhizobium sp. M7A.F.Ca.CA.004.12.1.1 | reverse complement strand
GGCTAGGGTGGGGGTCCTCTTCGCAAGAGTCCATGGCCCTGCGTCGACGGGCGTGGTTCGGCGTAACGCCTACTTGACCGACACGCCCTACTTCACCGACATGCTGGGCCCACCCTCGACAGCCAGCACCAGACGGCGGTTGGTGATCCTTGCCAGTTGCGCCAGGCGCCCGGCCGGCCGCTCGCCATAGAGATCGGCCAGCGATGCCGGCAAGACCAGCGCCAGCACGCCGTTGGCGCGCTGTTCCCATTTCAGCCTGGGCATGATGCCCGGCATCGACGCCGTCAGCAGGTAGACGACGCGCATCATCGCGGCGAGCACGCGCGCCCGCTCCAGATAACGCGGCGGCGCCAACGCCTTGATCTCGGGGGCGATGGCTTCGTTGAAGATGCCGTCGTGACGATAGGCGTTGGCCATGGCCAGGAAGGCACGGCCGGGATGGTCGACGCCGAAGAAGGAGGCGTGCGCGATGATGTTGAGCGATTGCTTGCCGCGATAT
>NZ_RZRK01001490.1:0-501 GCF_003997835.1 Mesorhizobium sp. M7A.F.Ca.CA.004.12.1.1 | reverse complement strand
CTTCGGAACGATGCCTGTTGCCGCGCTCGACGATCTCGGCTGCGATGTTGTTGATCTCGATCAGCGTCGATTGCGGCCGCGGCGGCGCGATGAAGGTTCCCACACCTTGCAGGCGGATCAGGAACCCGGCCGAGGTCAACTCTCTGAGCGCCCGGTGAACCGTCATCCGCGACACGCCGAGCGACGCCACCAACTCGTTCTCGGACGGCAGCTTGCGATCCTTGCCCCACCGGCCCGTTCCGATGTTCGCCAGGATGTAGTCCTTCACCTTCTCGTAAAGAGGGCTGGCCGTGTCGGGCAAAGTGATCATTTCAAAAGTCCTTTCCGGCGATTCATCGGAAATCACGACTGCTCGACAGGTTGCCGCATGCGGATGATTGTTTTCAAGCCGTCGCTGTGTCCCGCCAACAGCCGCTCATAGGCAGCCGGAATGTCATCCAGGCCGATCTCCTGGTCGATCAGCGCCAACAGCGGTTCGCTGAGTTCACCTAGCATCCGCAC
>NZ_RZRK01000148.1:0-10008 GCF_003997835.1 Mesorhizobium sp. M7A.F.Ca.CA.004.12.1.1 | reverse complement strand
AACGGCGCCACGGCGCTGGTCGGTCCGATGCGATAGGCCATGAAGATGAAGAAATGGCCGAAGATCAGGAAAAATCCGGCGCCGGCCATCAGCAGCAGGTGATGTGCCCCGGGCATGACCCAACGCTCGGAAACCAGATGCGCGGCGCCGGCGCCGATCAGCACCACCACGACGGCGGAGATCGCCACGATCATCCCCGGCACCTCGGCCGCGACCCGCCGGCCGGCAAGGTCGCGCGCCGCCGCAAATGTGGCATTGCCGAGCGCCAGCAAGGCGTAGACCGAAATGCCTTGCATGGTCGGCTGCGCCACCATCAGCGCTCCAACGAAGCCGAGCCCGATCAGCGCCATGCGCCGGCCGCCGATCCGCTCGCCAAACAGGATCGAGGAGCCGACCAGCATCAAGAGCGGCGTGATCTGTCCGAGCGCGGTAGAATCGGCGATCTGCATGTTGGCGAGCGCGACGACATAGCAAAGGATCGCCGCCAGCTCGAGCATGTTCCGGCTCAGTACGCGCTTGTCGAAGATCAGCGGGATCTGCTTGCCGTAGCCCAGCGCGAACAACAGCGGGAAGCCCCAGAGGGCTGCCGCGGCACCGCGCAGAAACAACACTTCGTAGGACGGCAGGCCTGCTGTCGCGAGCTTCATCATCGTGTCGTTGACGAGATACGACCCCGTCGAGACGATCATGAACAGCGGGCCGCGGATAGAGGCAGGGATGAAATGCATCCGGCCACAAGATCAGAGGCGGGTGGTGGCGGCAAGAGGTGCCAATGGGGCAGCGCCGCTCAGCAACGCCACCAATTCGCTCTGACGGCCGGTGCCGGTCTTGTAGAAGACGCGCTCAAGGTAGGTACGGGCGGTTTTGACCGTGATCCCGTGGTCAAGTGCCGCCGCTTTCAGCGGACGGCCGGATACCAGCGATGCGGCAAGCTTTGCCTCGGCCGGAGACAGATCGAAGAGCGCGCTCAGAATTTGCGGCGACGGCTCTTGGTTGCCCATGCGGATCGACGCTGCAACGACAAGGATGTTTGCACCTGCGAATATGTCCCTTGCCGATCGGCGAAGCGGCAACACATGCAGGACGACAGCGGGTTGATCGATCGTCTGGCGAACGGGAATGGACCTGACGATTGGCACGATGGCAGCCGAAGTGCTCCTGACTGCCTCCTGGAACAGCAAATCGGCTTTCGGATCGCCGATTGCCAAGCCGTCATACGCCAGCGGCTGAAAAATGGACGGCAACGCATCGAACAGTCCGTTGGTGGCAACCACCTGTCCGCCGGCCGACATGACTGCGGCAGGAAGCCCAACGCTCTGCAGGGCCGATACGGTGGCCAACGCCCGCTCCAGGCCAAGCCTTGCCGCAACAAGCCCGGCGCGGGCAAGATGCGGGCGAAGGACGTTGAGCGAGGCGATGGAGGTTGGGTCATGCGGACCGTCCTGCAGACGACGCTCCACACTGTAGATCACGACCTCGCCATTGGTCATCGGTATGACCATGCCGGTTTGCCAGCCCAATCCGTACCTGATCAATTCGTGTCTCATCGGATCGGTTTCCAATTCGTCCGGACTGAAGAGTTCGACGTCGCGAAGAAACCCATCGACACTAGGCTTCCAGCGCAACGGACGATCGTTGTTTCGCCACGCGTCGGAAGAGAATTCAATCAGCGCATCCATAATCGATGCCGATGCCGCAAACCGCGGCGGATGAGCCTCGCTGGCGACCAGCAAGGCGCCGCCTACCGATCCCGACATCGTGCTCAAGCCGTCAAGCACCACCGGCCACAGCTCTGGCACGAATGCGGCTTCGTAGATTCGGTCGATCAGATCTTCCATGAAAGTTGCCCCTCAATCGGCACGGGAACGAACGATCCGCCCAGCCATCGCGCTAGCGATATGAATGACCTGTATCGGCTGAGCAAACCAGATATTCGCCATATCGACAAGCGCCCGATCCTCGGCTTCGGATCCAGTATGCAACGCCCATTCCATTTGACGGTTCGCCTTCCTATATCTGCGTCTCATCCCGCAATCGGATCGATGGTTCGGACTGAGTGAGACGGCACCCGGCCAAAAGACGCTTGTGTTTTTTGGCCTTTGTCGCTAATCGCCCCGCATTCGACTGAACTGAAGGTCTTCGACCGAACTGAAGATCCGGGCCGTCCAAGGAAAGAGACAATGGCCAAAGGTAAATTCGAGCGTAACAAGCCTCACGTGAACATCGGCACGATTGGCCACGTCGACCATGGCAAGACGTCGCTGACGGCGGCGATCACCAAGTATTTTGGCGAATACAAGCGCTACGACCAGATCGACGCCGCCCCTGAGGAAAAGGCGCGCGGCATCACGATCTCGACGGCGCACGTCGAATACGAGACGGCTGCCCGCCACTATGCTCACGTCGACTGCCCCGGCCACGCCGACTATGTGAAGAACATGATCACCGGTGCCGCGCAGATGGACGGCGCGATCCTGGTCGTGTCGGCTGCCGACGGCCCGATGCCGCAGACCCGCGAGCACATCCTGCTGGCCCGTCAGGTCGGCGTGCCGTCGATCGTGGTGTTCCTGAACAAGGTCGACCAGGTCGACGACGCCGAGCTGCTCGAACTGGTCGAGCTCGAGGTTCGCGAGCTTCTGACCAAGAACGAGTTCCCCGGCGACGACATTCCGATCGTCAAGGGTTCGGCTCTGGCTGCGCTGGAAGATTCCGACAAGAAGATCGGTGAAGACGCGATCCGCGAGCTGATGGCTGCGGTCGATGCCTACATTCCGACGCCGGTTCGTCCGCTCGACAAGCCGTTCCTGATGCCGATCGAAGACGTGTTCTCGATCTCGGGCCGCGGCACGGTCGTGACCGGCCGCGTCGAGCGCGGCGTGGTCAAGGTCGGCGAGGAGCTGGAGATCATCGGCATCCGTCCGACGACCAAGACGACCTGCACGGGCGTCGAGATGTTCCGCAAGCTGCTCGATCAGGGCCAGGCCGGCGACAACATCGGCGCGCTGCTGCGCGGCGTTGATCGTGAAGGTGTCGAGCGCGGCCAGGTTCTGGCCAAGCCGGGCACGGTGAAGCCGCACAAGAAGTTCGTGGCCGAAGCCTACATCCTGACCAAGGATGAAGGTGGCCGTCACACGCCGTTCTTCACCAACTACCGTCCGCAGTTCTACTTCCGCACGACCGACGTGACCGGCATCGTGTCGCTGCCGGAAGGCACCGAAATGGTGATGCCGGGCGACAACATCACGGTCGATGTCGAGCTGATCGTGCCGATCGCCATGGAAGAGAAGCTGCGCTTCGCTATCCGTGAAGGCGGCCGCACCGTCGGTGCCGGCATCGTCGTCACCATCAAGGAATAATCGAGCCCGGCATTCGCCGGATCGACAAGAAAAGGGCGGTCTTCGGGCCGCCCTTTTCTTTTGCGAGGCTATCGGTTGCGGCCCAGTCGGCCGAACCCTGTTGCAAGGCTCCGGGCCTCGACTAGTATAGGTTGCATCGAGGGGCTTTTTTCAAATGGTTCCAAGGCGGTTTTTCCATCGTCGGGCATTGTGGCCGCTGGCTCTGACCTGGCTGCTCGCATTGCTTGCCGCAGGCCCGGGAGCCTTTGCGGCGGATGCGGCGCCGGATCTTGGGCCGACGATGCGGTTCGGCATCGTTCGCAGCAACGCACCGGGGTGCGAGCCGATCTGCCCGGAATGGATATCGGCCGAGGGCTCGATAGAAGCCGGCACGCCGGCACTCTTCAAACGCATGCTGAAGACGCTTGGTGGGCGGAAACTGCCTGTTGTCGTCGATTCTCCCGGCGGCAATGTCGAGGCGGCGCTGACGCTTGGCCGGCTGATCCGCAAGAACAAGTTCGATATCGCCATCGGCAAGACGGTGTTTTCCAGCTGCCAGCCCGATGCGAAGGGCTGCCAGGGCCGTGACGCCCGCTACTTCGGCGATGTCATCGACTATGGCGCCATGTGCAATTCCGCCTGTCCTCTGATGTTTGCCGGCGGTATCAGGCGGGTGGCCGGCGAATGGGCCTATCTCGGCGTCCATCAGATCACCACGACCTACATCCGTACGAAATTGCAATACCGGACCACCTATCGCGTCGTGGGAGGCAAGAAGAAGATCCTCAACACAAAGATCGTCAGCCGCAAGAACGCCGGCAGCTACAAGACCTACGAGATGAGCAAGGCGGTTGAGAAAAAGCTGGCGGCCTACCTGAAACAGATGGGCATCGAACAAAGCATGCTCGAAACGATGAAGGGCACCCCGGCCAGCGAAATCCACCAGATCGCCCTCGACGACATGCTGGCGATGAAGCTGGTCACCAGCACGGACGCTGTAGGCGTGTTGACCGCGGCAAGCCTGTGCGAGCCCGGTCGCCTGGCCGCGAATTGCCGGGAAATGCCGGGGAACAAGCCTGACGGCCTGACGGCGACCGCGGATAAGTCTGCTCCGCCGGCGATCGAACCCGAGGCGGCGCGGCGCGATGAGGACATGCGCTTCGTTGTCGTTCGCGGCACCAATCCACTCTGCAATCCAGACTGCCCGGAATGGATTTCGGCGGAAGGTGCGATCACCCCCCGGACCCCGCAGAAGCTGCGCCAATTGCTCGCCATGCTTGGCAAACGGCAACTGCCTGTCGTGATCAGTTCGAGGGGAGGCGACCTGCTCAGCGCCCTGGCGGCAGGACGGCTTATCCATGAAAAGAAGCTCGACGTCGCCGTTGGCCGCACCGATTTCGTCGGCTGTGACCCAGGGGCGTGGAATTGCCTGGCCAAAGAGGGCGCCTATGCCGGGCTGAGCATCGATGCCGGCGTGGAGTGCGATTCGGCCTGCGCGCTGATGCTTGCCGGCGGCATCAGGCGGTTTGTCGGTCCCCAGGCGCGGCTTAGCCTTTACCCGATGGGGCAAAAGCAGATGGTCAAGGCCTATCTCGAGGAGATGGCGATCGGTCCCGCCCTGTTCGCAGCGATCGAGCGGCGCTCGGTCGAGCGCCGGCTGGAACCCGGCATGATGCTGAAGGTCGGCCTGACGACCGGCCTGCAATCGGTCGACGCGCTGACCGGTGCCACCATTTGCGAGGCGGTGCCAAGACCCGAGAATTGCCGGATCCGGCCTTCCGCCAATGCCGAGGCTGATGCGCCGGCCAAATTGTAGTGTGCGGCGGAGCCGGAAACCGGGCATGAGGCAGCTTGAGCCGCTTCCGATTGTTCCGCTATCGTCGCTGCTGGCGGCGCCAGGCAGGCGGAGGATCGATGCCGGCCTGGGTTGGGGCGTGCCGGGCGGCCCCTATAAGCCACCGGTACGAAACCATGATCGGCACGAAACGTATCGGGCGCAGGCATCCGGAATAACGCCACAATAGGGCGGAATGCTGCACTGGCCTGCAACCGTGAACGGTCCCGAGATGCTGATCGCCCATCTTCCAAGTGGCTATATTCTCGGAACGTTCATGCGCAGGCAGTGGCCTGGCAGCCCGGCTATCGTCGGGGCCGCCATAGTCGGCAGTGTCATCCCCGATATCGATATGCTGTATTTCCATTTCATCGACGGCGGACGCACCCGCCATCACTCCTATATGACGCATTGGCCGCTGTTCTGGGCGGCCGCAGGGGCGCTGTCGTTGCTATTCGTCAGCTGGCGCGCCCGCTCGTATCTGGCAGCCACGGCTGCCTTCTTTGCCGCCGCCATGCTGCATATGGTCCTCGATACGCTGGCGTCGCCGATATTGTGGCTGATGCCATTCGATCGGCGGGCGTTCGAACTCGTCACTGTACCGGCGGACTTCAGCAATTGGGTGCTCAGCTTTTTGCTGCACTGGACGTTCGCATGCGAACTCCTGATATGCGGCTGGGCGCTTTGGCTTGCACGCGGGCGACCGCAGCCTGCCACGAATGCCGCTTGAGGACGCTCCACATCGAAGAGGGCAGGCGACGTCTCTCTCAATCACGCCACCGCGCGCTGGCGACTTCAGGCCGGAGCTTGGGATCGACCCGGATGGCCTTGTCGGGATTAAGGCGCGTTTGCTTGCAAACCGCTCTTTACAGAGCGTGCGGAAGCTTTTAGGAAGCGCCTTCTGCGCCGACATGCGCACGATACGGGCATAGCTCAGTTGGTAGAGCGGCGGTCTCCAAAACCGCAGGTCGTAGGTTCGAGCCCTGCTGCCCGTGCCATTTCTTGGAATGGCATTCAACGCAATGTTTCGCCGTTTCGAAATGGCGTTTCAAAGCGATATTTCCATGCTCTGGCCTTTGAAAATCGGCGACCCGCTTGCCATATAGGGTCGATTGGGGCATAAGAGCGCCATAGCCGGGACGGAACGACTGGATGGTTCCGAGGCGGTGTTTGGTCATAAAGCGGAGACTTGCCACTTGCGTGGATCAAGAATCGGTTTTATGTAGACGAAACAGACACGCGACGCGTGGAGCTGGGAAACCGGCTTTACGCGTCTGATTTGCATGGGCGAAATGATTGCGCTGATTCGGCGCGAGATTGGGCTCAGGCGGCACGTCCCGGCCAGCGGGATCATCCAGGAGACCCGGCCAACGGGTCTTGAAGACAGAGCGGCATATGGCTTCGAAAACCACAAATCCTTTCGTCTTTCTCCAGCAGGTTCGCGCGGAGACCGCCAAGGTGACTTGGCCGTCGCGACGCGAAACGATGATCTCGACGGTGATGGTTCTGGCCTTCGCAGTGATCGCGATGATCTTTTTCTTCACCGCCGATCAGCTCATGGGCCTTGCGGTCGAACAGATTCTGGGCATCGGACGCTAAGTCCGGCGATTACGGAGAAGTCTTGAAATGACCGCGCGCTGGTACATCGTCCACGCTTATTCGAACTTTGAAAAGAAGGTCGCCGAGGATATCGAGAACAAGGCCAAGCAGAAGGGCCTGTCCGCCGACATCCACCAGATCGTGGTTCCGACCGAGAAGGTCGTCGAAGTTCGCCGCGGCCGCAAGGTCGATGCCGAGCGCAAGTTCTTCCCGGGCTATGTGCTGCTGAAGGCCAATTTGACCGACGCCGTGTTCTCGCTGGTCAAGAACACACCGAAGGTCACCGGCTTCCTGGGCGACTCCAAGCCGGTGCCGATCACCGAGGCGGAAGCCCAGCGCATCCTGAACCAGGTGCAGGAAGGCGTCGAGCGGCCCAAGCCCTCGGTCACGTTCGAGATCGGCGAAGCGATCCGCGTTTCGGATGGTCCGTTCGCGTCGTTCAACGGTTTCGTCCAGGAAGTGGACGAGGAGCGGGCGCGGCTCAAGGTGGAAGTTTCGATCTTCGGGCGCGCCGTGCCGGTCGATCTGGAATTCGGACAGGTCGAAAAGGGCTGATCCGAAATCCCTGACGCCGGTTTGGCGATCAGGGGAGGCGGCGCGGAAGCGCGCGGCCTGAGACGGTGGGAGGCGAGTGCGGCTTTAGCCGGCTGCGCGAACCGCACCACCAGACTGCAACCGCCGGCATGACCGGCATAGACAAAGGCAGGAAAAGAGATGGCTAAGAAAATTGCAGGCCAGCTCAAGCTCCAGGTGAAAGCGGGATCGGCGACGCCGTCTCCCCCGATCGGCCCGGCGCTTGGTCAGCGTGGCATCAACATCATGGAATTCTGCAAGGCGTTCAACGCGCAGACCCAGGAAATGGAAAAGGGATCGCCGGTTCCGGTCGTCATCACCTACTATCAGGACAAGTCCTTCACCTTCGTCATGAAGACGGCGCCGGTGAGCTACTTCCTGAAGAAGGCGGCGAACCTGACGTCCGGTTCCAAGGAGCCGGGCAAGGTCAAGGCCGGTACGGTTTCGCGTGACAAGGTCCGCGAGATTGCCACCGCGAAGATGAAAGACCTGAACGCAAACGACGTCGAAGCGGCCATGCGCATGGTCGAGGGCTCCGCCCGCTCGATGGGTCTGGAAGTGGTGGGCTAAGATCATGGCAAAGATTGCAAAGCGCGTATCGAAGACCCGCGAAGGCATCGATCCCAACAAGGCTTATGCCCTGGGCGATGCGCTGAAGCTGCTCAAGGACCGTTCCTCGGTGAAGTTCGATGAGACCATCGAAGTCGCCATGAACCTCGGCGTCGACCCGCGCCATGCCGACCAGATGGTCCGCGGCGTGGTCAACCTGCCGAACGGCACCGGCCGCTCGGTGCGTGTCGCCGTGTTCGCCCGTGGCGACAAGGCCGACGAAGCGCGCGCCGCCGGCGCCGACATCGTCGGTGCCGAGGATCTGGTCGACATCGTCCAGAAGGGCACGATCGATTTTGATCGCTGCATCGCCACGCCGGACATGATGCCGCTCGTCGGTCGTCTGGGCAAAGTGCTCGGCCCGCGCGGCATGATGCCGAACCCGAAGGTCGGCACCGTCACCACCGACGTTGCCGCCGCCGTCAAGGCATCCAAGGGCGGCGCCGTCGAGTTCCGTGTCGAGAAGGCTGGCATCGTCCATGCCGGCGTCGGCAAGGTGTCGTTCGACGTCAAGGCCCTGGAAGAGAACATCCGCGCCTTCGCCGATGCGGTGACCAAGGCAAAGCCGACTGGCGCCAAGGGCAACTACGTCAAGAAGGTGTCGGTCACCTCGACGATGGGCCCGGGCCTCAAGCTCGACGTCGCGACGCTCAACGCGTCCTGATAAGTTTTGATCGAGATCGGCCGGTAAACGGCTGATCTGCAAAGAATTCCGGGCCTCCGACCTAGTTGGCGGCCCGGTACCGGAAGCCGAGAGGTTTCCGGACATCCTGTCCGAGATTGCAGGCGGCCCAGAAGCCTTAATTCGATTTGGGCCTGCATGAGACGGGTGAAGACCGGACAACGGAGCGATTGCTCCAATGAAAGGTTCGAACCGTGTTTGCCTTTTGTCTGCGCATCGCCGGCTTGACCGTCGATGTGGCGAAAGGGGGCAGGATCCTCGAGCGTCGTTCGGGAGATCCGTTACTGGATGGCCCGGCCGACAAAAGGCAACCCGACGCCTGTCCTCGTCAATGGGATGTTCCCGTTAACAGGATTGGGGTCAACTGGAGATAGGCAGTGGACAGAGCGGAAAAACGCGAACTCGTCACGGGCCTGAACGGTGCGTTCTCGAACGCAGGTTCAGTGGTCGTGGCCCACTACGCCGGTATCACCGTCGCGCAAATGAACGACCTTCGGTCGAAAATGCGCGCCGCCGGTGGCACCGTCAAAGTCGCGAAGAACCGTCTCGCCAAAATCGCTCTTCAGGGCACGGACTCCGCATCGATCATCGAGCTGTTCAAGGGACAGACGCTGATTGCTTATTCGGAGGATCCGATTGCGGCGCCGAAGGTCGCGTCCGATTTCGCCAAGGGAAATGACAAGCTCGTCATTCTCGGCGGCGCAATGGGCACCACCTCGCTCAATGCCGACGGTGTGAAGGCACTCGCCACACTTCCGTCGCTCGATGAGCTGCGCGCCAGGCTGGTTGGCATGATCGCCACGCCGGCAACCCGGATCGCCCAGATCGTCAATGCGCCAGCGGCCTCGGTCGCGCGCGTCATCGGCGCTTACGCCCGGAAGGACGAGGCGGCATGAGGCCGTTCCTCGCTATCACAAACACACGTTCGAACCTTATGAAGGAACACAACAATGGCTGATCTCGCAAAGATCGTAGACGACCTTTCGAAGCTGACCGTCCTCGAGGCGGCCGAGCTGTCGAAGCTTCTGGAAGAAAAGTGGGGCGTTTCCGCCGCTGCTCCGGTGGCTGTTGCCGCCGCTGGCGGTGGTGCGGCCGCTGCTGCTCCGGTCGAGGAAAAGACGGAATTCGACGTCGTCCTCACCGAGGCAGGCGCTCAGAAGATCAACGTCATCAAGGAAGTCCGCGCCATCACCGGTCTTGGCCTCAAGGAAGCCAAGGATCTGGTCGAAGCGGCTCCGAAGCCGGTCAAGGAAGGCGTTTCCAAGGCCGACGCTGACAAGTTCAAGGCCCAGCTGGAAGCAGCCGGCGCCAAGGTCGACCTGAAGTAATCGTGAAAGCGGCGGGCGGCCTCGCGCCCTCCGCCACTCCCCTCGCCC
>NZ_RZRK01001489.1:0-501 GCF_003997835.1 Mesorhizobium sp. M7A.F.Ca.CA.004.12.1.1 | reverse complement strand
GCGTCGGAGAAAGCGGGAATGGAGAATTCGATGGCCGAATAGGCCATGCCCAGCAGATAGCCAAATGCCAGCCAGCGCGCCGGCGCGCGGCCGACATCGTGGAAGGCGACCGCCATGAAGGATGCCGCCAGCAGGCCGGCAACCGACAGATTGATCAACAGGATGAAGTTGGCGCCGCTCATGTTCTCCCGCACCCGCGCCGACAGCTAATCATCGACGGGCGAAGAAGACGTTAACGCCGTCCCGTCCGGGCAGATTCAGCCGGTCTTGAGCGGCTCCGGCAGGAACGCCGTTTCCGGCCGCTCATAGGACAGGCGTACACTGTCGCGGCCGTTCTTCTTGGCTTTGTAGAGCGCATCGTCGGCACGGCGCATCAGCGGCTCCAGCGCCTCGCCACCGCTGCGGGCCGCCACGCCGAAGCTTGCCGTCACCCTCGTTCCCTGGGGAAGTCCGTCGACATGACCGGCCGAATAGACGGTGCGCACCGCCTCGGCGAACAGC
>NZ_RZRK01001488.1:0-502 GCF_003997835.1 Mesorhizobium sp. M7A.F.Ca.CA.004.12.1.1 | reverse complement strand
GTCGATGGTGGTGACGATGCCCTGTTCCTTGGCCAACCGTGTCAGATGCGCGATGTCCTGCAACTCGAACATCATCGAGGTCGGGCTTTCCAGATACAGCAGCTTGGCGCCGGGAAGTGCCGCCGCCACCGCATCCGGGTCGGAGCCGTCGACATAATCAACCTTGATGTTGAGCCGCGGCAACAGCCGCTCGAACAAACGGTAGGCATCGCCATAGCAATTGCGCACCGCCACGATGCGCTCGCCTGCCCCAACGAACGCAAGCACCGTGGCGCTGATCGCCGCCATGCCGCTGGAAAAGCCGCGCGCGGCTTCTGCGCCCTCAAGCGCTGCCACGCGCGCCTCGAACTCCATCACCGTCGGATTGTCGCCGCGCGAATAGATCGGCTGCTTTCGTTTGCCAGCAAAGGTATCGGCCATCTCGGCATAGCTGGCGAAGGTGAACAGCGAGGTCTGGTAGATCGGCGGCACCACCGCACCGCCAGGGAACGGTTCGTCATGC
>NZ_RZRK01001487.1:0-503 GCF_003997835.1 Mesorhizobium sp. M7A.F.Ca.CA.004.12.1.1 | reverse complement strand
GCACCAGCGTGAACTCCAGCGCTGGCGAGATCAGCACGATGCCGCTCGGACTGACGCCGATATCTTCCTGCAATGTCCTGGCGAGCAGCGCCGCGCGGAACCCGCCATAGCTTTCGCCGGCGAGGAACAGCGGCGACCCGGTGCGGCCGTTCTGCGCGAGATAGAGCCGGATGAAGGCGCCAATCGAGCTGGCATCCTGGTTGACGCCCCAGAAATCGCGCGTGTCCTGCCCCGGTGCCTCGCGGCTGTAGCCGGTCCCCACCGGATCGACGAAGACGAGATCCGTCATGTCGAGCCAGCTGTCCGGATTGTCGATCAGTCTTTGCGGTGAGGGCAGGAGTTCGCCATCGGCTCCCGTCGCGATTATCCGTGGACCGAGTGCGCCGAGATGCAGATAGGCGGACGCTGCTCCAGGGCCGCCATTGAACACGAAGGTGATCGGCCGATGCGGGTCTTTGGCCACGCTCGCCAGCGGCTCCAGCGTGTAGGCGACGTAGAAGATC
>NZ_RZRK01001486.1:0-504 GCF_003997835.1 Mesorhizobium sp. M7A.F.Ca.CA.004.12.1.1 | reverse complement strand
GAAGGTGGTGCGGATTGTCACCGGCCGCTGGTTGCCCAACTGCCGTGCGGCACGCAGCGACTTCTTCTCGTTTTCGAGGTCGAGGCCATAGCCGGACTTGATCTCGACGGTGGTCACGCCTTCGGCGATCAGCGCATCGAGGCGCGGCAGCGATTGAGTGACCAGTTCATCTTCGCTGGCGGCGCGCAAGGATTTGACCGACGAAACAATGCCGCCGCCGGCCCGGGCGACCTCTTCATAGGTGGCGCCGGCCAGCCGCATCTCGAATTCGTTCGCGCGGTTGCCGGCATGGACCAGATGGGTGTGGCAGTCGATCAGGCCAGGCGTGATCCAGCGGCCCTCGCAATCGACCGTCTCGGCGCCCTGGGCAAGTGTTGGGGGCAGCTCCGACTCGAGGCCGGCATAGACAATGCGGCCGTCACGCGCAGCGACCGCGCCATGTTCGACGACGCCAAGTCCGGCAGACCCGTCGACCATTGTCGCTAGCCGCGCATTGCGCCACAG
>NZ_RZRK01001485.1:0-504 GCF_003997835.1 Mesorhizobium sp. M7A.F.Ca.CA.004.12.1.1 | reverse complement strand
CAGCATCCGGGACAACGCCGGATCTGCTTTCCCCATGAAAAAAGCCGGCGCGATGGACCGCGCCGGCTTTTGATGGTCGGCTCCGGCTTTAGCGCGAGACGAAGCAGTTGCCGCCGGCGGCCTTGTAGCTGGTGCACAAATTGATTGCGTCATTGCGTGACTGGGCCGGAACGCGCACGCGGTAGAACGTGCCTTTGCCGGCGATCTCGGCCTTGACGATATTGGCGGTACGCCCGGCAAGCACGCTGCCATAGCGGCGCTGCAGATCCTGATAGCTGGACTGAGCGCTTTCGACGGTCGGCTGCGAGGCGATCTGCATCGACCACGAGCCACCGCCGGCCGCAGTCGATGCCGGATCTATGGACGCAACCTGATCGGGCTTGACCTCGCCGACAACATCGACCGGCTGGTCGGATGGACGCTGCGGCGCGAGCGGAACCTTTGCCGGCGTGTTCGCCGATTGGGCCTCGGCTTTCGGCTTGGCGACCGGCTTGAGGGCCGGCA
>NZ_RZRK01001484.1:0-505 GCF_003997835.1 Mesorhizobium sp. M7A.F.Ca.CA.004.12.1.1 | reverse complement strand
CCATATCGGCGCCTATTCGCTCTCGCTGCGGACCCGCTTCAACGGCTTTTACCCCGACACCTTCGTCGAGGTGACGACGCCGTTCGACGAGGGCGACGCGCCGCAGGGGTTTGCCAGTTTGGAGACGATGGCGGATTAGCGAATAGGGAATAGCCAGTAGCGAATAGGGAAGATTTGCCGAGACAGCAGCAAGGAAGGACTACCTTCTATTCGCTATTCGCTATTCGCTATTCGCTATTCGCTATTCGCTAAAGCTTCCCCAAAAGCTCCGGCGTCGGCCAGCCATCCACCGGCAAGCCTAGCCGCATCTGCTCCTTGCGGATCGCCTCGCGGGTGTTGGTACCCAAAATGCCGTCGACAGTGCCGACATCGTAGCCCCTGGCTTCCAGCTTGGTCTGCAGCGCCTTCATCTGCTCGTTGTTGAGGCCGGTCTCGGGATTGCGCGGATCGAACTGTTTTTCTCCCGCCAACCTGGCGGCGAGGTTGGCCGCGGTCAGCGCATAGG
>NZ_RZRK01001483.1:0-505 GCF_003997835.1 Mesorhizobium sp. M7A.F.Ca.CA.004.12.1.1 | reverse complement strand
CGCCGAGGCTTATCGCAATATTGCCTGAAGACATTCGCTCCGCCGGACAGGGCTTCCGGTGCACGAAATCGTTGCAAAGGACGGGTTGCTTCCCATATTCCGGCCACGGGCTTGGAAATGCCGTCAAAGCATTGTATTGAGCCGCCTCCAATTCACCGGTCGTGTCCGCGGCCGGGCAAGGCCTTGCCAGGATAAACTATGGAAACCGTACTGATCGTCATCCATCTCATGGTCGTGCTCGCCCTTGTCGGCGTGGTGCTGCTGCAGCGTTCCGAAGGCGGCGGCCTCGGCATCGGTGGCGGATCCGGCTTCATGACCGCGCGTGGTGCTGCCAATGCCCTGACGCGTGCGACGGCGATCCTGGCGGCCGCCTTCTTCGCCACGTCACTGACACTGTCGATCGTCGCCCGCTACGGCGAGAAGCCGATCGACATCCTCGACCGCGTGCCGGCGACGTCGGACGGTGCGGGCAAAGGCGTGCTCAACCAGTTGCCCGGCACGACCA
>NZ_RZRK01001482.1:0-506 GCF_003997835.1 Mesorhizobium sp. M7A.F.Ca.CA.004.12.1.1 | reverse complement strand
AAAGGGCGCCAGCCGCATTGCCTTGAACGCGTCGGCGCAGCGTGGCCGGGTGGCGCATGATATCGACATATTGGTGCGCCCGCGCGACATGGCTGCCGTCTTCGACATCTTGCGCGATCGCGACTGGCAGATCGCCTCGGGCGTCAGCGCGCAATATCTGCGAACCCGGTTGGCGTCGCTGCGGTCGATGAACTTCTTCAAGGGCCGTTTCGGTGACATCGACCTGCACCAGCTCGGCTATGACGGGTCGCAGACGAGCGCGGAAGACGACCTGGCCATCTGGCAACGGGCGGTCCCGGCACAATTCAGCGGCGTCGCGGTCTTCGTGCCGTCGCCGGCCGATCGCATGGCCCTGGCCATCGCCCATGGCGGCCTCGACGCCCATACCCACAGCGACTGGCTTGTCGACTGCGCGGTCGCCATCCATGGCGAAGACGTCGATTGGGACACGTTCCTCGACATCGTCGGCAGACGCGGCCTGGCGGTTCCAGCGGCGGGGGGGGTTT
>NZ_RZRK01001481.1:0-506 GCF_003997835.1 Mesorhizobium sp. M7A.F.Ca.CA.004.12.1.1 | reverse complement strand
TTCTGCGCCCATGCGATTGCCGCCGGCGACGAACCGATGGTGGTGGTGGATGCAACGACGGATCCCCGTTTCAAGACCAACCCGCTGGTCACCGGAAAGCACCATGTCCGCTTCTATGCCGGCGCGCCGATGGTTGTGGCAGGTGCCCGCATCGGCACGCTGTGCGTGCTCGACCGCTCGCCGCATGGTTTTCCATCCCACGCTGAGCTCGACCAGTTGAAGTCGCTCGCCGGCCTCGCCGCCAGCCTGTTCACCCTCAAGGACACAACCCGCAGCGGCGCGATCGCCGAGGCCGCACTGGTTCGCGAGGAAAAACGACGCGCCATCGCACTCGATGCGGCGTCGCTCGCTAGTTGGGCATGGGATATCCGCACCGATATCATCGAATGCGACACATTGATGTCGGAGCTGTTCAGCCTGCCGCGATCCAACCGGCTGCGCGCACGCGACATCCTCACCGCCATCGATCCGCGTGACGTCTACCAGACCGAAACCCGCTTTCGCGA
>NZ_RZRK01001480.1:0-508 GCF_003997835.1 Mesorhizobium sp. M7A.F.Ca.CA.004.12.1.1 | reverse complement strand
CAGGCACAGTCCAGTTCTTCGCCACGGCGTCAAGAACCCTGGCCACGGTTTCCGGCTTCATCAGCGACGGCGTGCCGCCGCCGAGAAAAACGCTGGTCACCTCGCGCGGCCCGGTGCGTTCGCGCATCGTCGCCAGCTCGGCCTCGAAGGCACTGGCGAAGCGGTCCTGATCGACCGGCTGGTGGCGGACATGGCTGTTGAAGTCGCAATAGGGGCACTTGGCCGCGCAGAACGGCCAATGAACATAGACGCCGAAGCCGGGCGTCCGGTCGAGCAGGATGCTCATGCCGAGCCCAATCTCGCTTTAGCGAACTTCTGGAAAGCGCGAGCGCGGTGCGACAGCGCCGTCGGCTGGCCGGGCCTCCAGCCGTGCTTTTCCTCGGCGCTCATTTCGCCGAAGGTCTTTTCGAAGCCGTCGGGGAGGAAGACCGGGTCGTAACCGAAGCCGAGTTCGCCGCGCGGTGGCCAGACCAGCGTGCCTTCGGCCTCACCGCGATAATATTCGGCC
>NZ_RZRK01000147.1:0-10008 GCF_003997835.1 Mesorhizobium sp. M7A.F.Ca.CA.004.12.1.1 | reverse complement strand
GCGCATAGATGGCGGCGGCCGCCACCATGACGGCAGCGAGGCCGACCAGCGAGTGGAAGGCGGCGACCAGCTGCGGCATCGAGGTCATGGCGATGCGGCGCGCGGTGACGGCGCCGACGCTGCCGCCAATGGCCAGGCCGAGCACGATCAGGCCGAAGCGGCCGGCCGAGGGGGTTGCCAGCGCCAATGTGGTGGCGATGGCGATGCCCATGCCGATCATGCCGTAGAGATTGCCCTGGCGGCTGGTGGTCGGATGCGACAGGCCGCGCAGCGCCATGATGAACAGGACGCCGGAGACGAGGTAGAGGAAGGACGCGAAGTTGGCGTTCATGGCGCTCTACTTGTCCTTCTTCTTGTACATGGCCAGCATGCGCTGGGTGACGAGGAAGCCGCCGAAGATGTTGACCGACACCAGCATCAGCGCGACGAAGCCGAAGCCCGCGGCAATGCCGGAGGCGGCGATGCCGACGGCAAGCAGCGCGCCGACGACGATGACCGAAGAGATGGCGTTGGTGACGGCCATCAGCGGCGTATGCAGTGCGGGGGTCACCGACCAGACGACGTAATAGCCGACGAAGATCGCCAGCACGAAGATGGCGAAGCGGAAGACGAAGGGATCGATGGCACCGCCGGACAGCGCATGCGCGGCATCACCCGCCGCGTCGGCACCACCAGGCGCGGTCGCCAGATTGTGCACTGCCAGCCGAACCGCGGCGGAGGCCTGGTCGAGCTGGTCGAGGGCTTTCTGCAGGGTCTGATCCATCACGCGATCCCTTTCGGCTTCGACGAGGGCGACTTGGATGCGGCCGGTTTCTTGGGCGCGGCTTTCTTGGGCGAAGCGTCGGCAACCATGGTTGTGGCCGGGATCGCCGCCGGTTCGACATAAGGCTGCTGGTCGGGCTTGGCGAAGGACGGATGCACGATCTTGCCGCCGTTAGTCAGCATCGTTGCCTTGACCAGATCGTCGTCCCGGTTGATGGCAAGCGTTTTCGTCGTCTTGTCGACCAGCGTTTCGAGGAAGGCGAAGAGGTTCCGGGCATAAAGCAGCGATGCCGACGCCGCGATGCGGCCGGGCACATTGAGATGGCCGACAATCTTGACGTTGTTGGCGGTGGTGACGACCTTGCCGGCTTCGGCGCCCTCGACATTGCCGCCGCGCTCGACCGCCAGATCGACGAGAACCGAGCCTGGCTTCATCGAGGCGACCATCGCCGCCGATACCAGCTTGGGCGCCGGTCGGCCGGGAATAAGCGCGGTGGTGATAACGATATCCTGCTTGGCGATGTGCTCTGATGTGAGTGCCGCCTGCTTAGCCTGGTATTCCTTCGACATCTCCTTGGCGTAGCCGCCGGCCGTTTCGGCCGCCTTGAATTCCTCGTCCTCGACCGCAAGGAACTTTGCGCCGAGCGAGGCGACCTGTTCCTTGGCGGCAGGGCGAACGTCGGTGGCGGTGACGACCGCACCAAGCCGGCGCGCGGTGGCGATCGCCTGCAGGCCGGCGACACCGACGCCCATGATGAAGACCTTCGCCGCCGGCACCGTGCCGGCCGCCGTCATCATCATCGGCAATGCCCGATCGTATTCCGAAGCGCCGTCGATCACCGCCTGGTAACCGGCAAGATTGGCCTGCGAGGACAAGACGTCCATCGACTGGGCGCGCGTGATGCGTGGCATGAATTCCATCGAGAACGCGGTGACGCCAGCCTTGGCCAGGGCTGCCACAGCGGCATCATTGCCATAGGGATCCATGATGGCAATGACCGCTGTACCGGGTTTGTAGCTCTTCAGCTCGGCATCGCCGGGCCGACGCACCTTCAGCACGACATCGGCCTTGACGACATCGGAAGCCTTGCCGATCGTGGCTCCTGCCTTGGAAAACTCCTCGTCGGGGATGCGCGACCGCGTGCCGGCGCCGGCCTCGACGACGACGTCGAAGCCCAACGCCGCCAGCCGTTTCACCGTATCGGGCGAGGCCGCGACGCGCGGCTCATTGGCATCGAGCTCACGAGGGATGAAAACCGTCTGTCCCACCGCATGATCCTTTCGGCCGGAAGCTATTTCCCGCAAGACGCCGGCCGGCCTCGCGGCGGCGCCGTGGACAAGGTGTCGGAAAATCTATCGGAGGATAAAGGCGCCGACGGCCATAATCAGCACGAACAGGATGGTCGCCGAGAAGAAGCCGCCCGCGAAGAAGCCGAAGGCCATCGCCAGAAGCAGGGCTCCGCAGAAAAGCGATCCGTATTTGGCCAGCGCGAGAAAGCCCGCATAGGTGCGGTCATGCTCGGCATAGTCCATCTTCGCGCCCAGTTCGACAGGACCGGTCGGCGAGTGATCAGCCATAGGAATACCCCTTCGAAGACATCTTTCAGGCACATAGCGAAAAGCCGGGCCGAGAGCAATGGCGCTATTGCCGCACAACAGCGGACAACTGCCTCAAAGAAAGGTTGAAGCCGGCTGCCAACGCGCGACGGAGTCCGATCGCTGGATTCTGATGCTTGATGCGGAAAGATGCTTCGAAAGCAGACGCTTGCGTGGCCTAAGCCGGCGCCCTCAGCCGGCTAGATGCGGAAATAGCCCGAGCAACCCGACGACGATCAGATAGAGCGCGACGATGTAGTTCAACAGCCTTGGCATGACCAGGATCAGCACGCCGGCGATCAGCGAGATAAGCGGGGTGAGCGCAAGTGTGGAAATGGTCATGACGGGTTCCTTTGGCATATCCGTGGATTCGGCGACCAATGGCGAGGACGACAAGGCGCCGAGCCATCAGAACGCGTATCCGGCCGGAAAGCTCCAGTGGTTCTGCGAAACGCCTAATCTCAGGCGGCTTCGCGAAAATATTTGGCAGTCGGCAGGATGGTCAGCGGCGCCAATTCTCCAGCACCAGGTGTCTCGAACAGCATACGCTGCTCCAGAGATGTGGATCGGAAGAATGGAAAGCGCGAGAACGACCGCTCGCGAATGGCAGCGACATTGGCGCGATAGAGCACGACCTTGTAGTTCAGGCCTGGATAGTCGCGCAGCTCGCCGATCTGCTCAGAACAGTAGATACGACGGTAGAAACCCGCATGTTCGGGCCGGATAGTCGAGAGACAGTAAGGTGCGTCGAAGTAGAAGCAGGCCATTCCGGCAAGGCGCAGCGTCAGGTACGGGATCTGCGGATAGACCTTCGACCAGTCTGGGTCGGCAGCAAAGCGGCTCGGATCGGCAAAGTGCGCCCCGGCAGCCAGCATCGGGCGCAGGATGTCGCCGTAGACAGTTGTAGACGGCGATTGCGGCGTGGCCCGGCAGGCATGATGAATGCGCACCGTGGAGACCAGGATGCCGTCAATATAGACGCCGAACTTGGAACAATTTTCAGCTTCGTCGAGCTCGTCATGCACAATATGTTCCGGGTTTTCCGGCACCATATCATTCAAGCGATAGGATTTGTAGCGTAACCTATAGATGTCTTCGAGGTCCTCTCCCTTGTCGCAGCGGCGATATTCCGTCCGCTCAAGCATCGCTGAAACATTGCGGGCGAAACTCGACATGCTGTCGGGCGAATTTTCTTCACCCCCGCCCGCCACATGGCCAAGCGCTTCCAACTGCACATCCATACTCAAACCCTCGTAAGTTTCCGCCGCAGTTCAACCTACGACGGGACCCTGAGATGTAAAAGATGAAAATGGAGCACACGTCGTTTACCGATCATTAACGTTAACGATCCGTAAATTTTTATGAAAAGGCGACATTCTTCCCGGCACCGGTCAGCGGCGTGCGGCTCTCTTGGCTGTATTGATGTCCTTGGCGAAGGGCCATACCGTGTTCGACATGGTCTCGATGCCGGAAGCGCTGAGCGCCGAACCGAACAGGAACCCCTGGACAAGGTCGGGCTTGACCTGCAGCGCCAGTATCTTGAGCTGCTCGAAGGTCTCTACACCCTCGACGGTGACCGAAAGCCCCAGCGGCCGCGATAGGTTGACGATACCCTTGAGCAGCTCGAGCGAACGGGGGTTCTGGGTGACGTCCATCAGGAACGAGCGGTCGATCTTGATCTTGTCGAGCGGCAGTTTGTGCAGATAGCTCAGGCTCGAATAGCCGGTGCCGAAATCGTCGAGCGCGATGCGTACGCCGATCTGCTTCAGCTCCTCGATATACTGGCGCGTCAGCGACTTGTCGTCGAGCAGCGCCGTTTCGGTGACCTCGATCTCGAGCCGGGAGGCGGCGAGGCCGGAGCCGGCCAACGCATCGCGAACCTTCTGGATGACGTCGCGGTTGCGGAAATCCTTGGCCGAGAGATTGACCGAGACGCTGGTCTGGTCCGGCCATTTGGCGCATTCGGCGCAGGCTGCCTGCAGCACGAAGGTGCTGATCTCGGAAATGATGCCCATTTCCTCGGCCAAAGGAATGAAGATGCTGGGCGAGATCGGCCCGAGATCGGGATGATCCCACCGGCACAACGCCTCGCAGCTGGCGATACGCATGGTGCTCATCGCCACGATCGGCTGATAGACCACCCTCAAGCCCTTGCTTTCCACGGCTGTACGCAGGTCCGCCTTCATCAGCTGACGGTTGCGGAAGGCGGCATCCATCGAGGCTTCGAACAGCCGCCAGCTGTTCTTGCCGAGCTCCTTGGCCTTGTAGAGCGCCAGGTCCGCCTTGACGATCATGGCGTCGACATCGGTATCCTTGACCCGTGACAGCACCGCGCCGCCGCTGGCCTGAATGCGCAGCCCGTGACCGGCGACGTCGACTTCCCCTTGCAGGCCGGCGAAAATCTCGTCGAGCTGGCTGGTCAGATGGCTCTCATCCTCGACGCGGTCGAAGAAGATCATGAACTCGTCGCCACCGAAACGGCTGACCGTGATATCTTGCCTGGCAATGGCGGCAAGCCGCTCGGCAACGGCATAGATCAAGCCATCGCCGATCGGATGGCCAAGCGTGTCGTTGACGCTCTTGAAATCGTCGAGGTCGAGCACCGCAAGGCCGCAGAGACGATCGCGATCGCCTGATACCATGGCCTCGCCTACCAGTTCATGGAAATAGGCGCGGTTGGGCAGGCCGGTGAGGTTGTCGTAACGTGCCATGAAGCGGATCTTGTCTTCCGCCTCGACACGGGCGGTGACGTCCTCGAAGGTGATGACGCCCAGTTCCTGGCTGCCTTCGCGAGCCGAGAACTCGTAATGCTGGCCGTTGGCGAGGGAAACCAGCACCTTGCGGTCGCGGCCCTCGCGCAGGGCACGCGTCAGCTGGGCCTCGATGTAGCGGCAATCCTTGGGCGCCAGCATGCCGCCGGCGACACCGCGCATCAACAGACCATGGATCGACCGGCCGAGCAGCGCGTCGGGCGACTTGAGCGACATCAGATGCGCCGCCTCGGCATTGGCCACCGCGACGCGGCCGTCCGGGCCGAGCATGACAAGGCCGTGCGACATGGTGTTGAGCGCTCGGTTGAAGCGCTGGGCGATGCGATTGGCCTTCTTTTCCTCGGACAGGGCGGCGAAAAGCACCTCGCGGACCAGATCGGCGAAGCGCTTGATAGCAAAAAGAAATGGCGCCGAAAGCAGGCCGAGAATGAAGTGATAGGGATCGCCCCGCAGGATGAAGCCCAGCGAGATCGGCCAAGTCATGGTCATAATGAAGATCACGACCATCCTGGGCGAACCATAGTTGCGGCCAGCAATAGACGTGGCGGAGGCAAGCGTCACGCAGACGGCAGCTATTTCCGCGAACGGGTCATAGGCAAGATAGATGCCGACAAAGCAGAAGGCGCCAAGCATGAAGCCATGCATCGAGCCGTACAGTATGTAGTCGTTCTCGCGGCGACGCGCCTCTTCCCAATTTTGAGGCGAAGGAGCGTGGCGATATTTCCTGATGTTGCGAAGACGAAGGAAGGCGACAGCCAGCAGTCCGAGGGTGACGGCGAGATAGGCCGGATCCATGGTTTTCCAGTAAACCAGCACGACCAGCAGGGTTTGGGCAAAGAATCCTATCGAAAGCGTCAACCCGTCGCGAAACAAGGTTTCCACGAACGGAATGTAGACGTCGACCGGAATCTCGTTCTTCTTTATCAGATTCAACGCCTGAATCCCAACCCTGGGGAGCCAAGCAGTGCCACATCCGCCTTAAGAAAGATTTAGAGAGGCCCCGCCGCTCCTGCCGTCAAGCCGGGTGACGTAACGGAAAGCAAGGAAATTGTCGTTCAGGTAAACAAGGCGTATCGATCATTCCGCGGCCTGAAGTTTCGGCCGCGCCAGCGTACTCGACAGGCGTTCGAGCAGCCTTTGGCGTTCGCTCAAGGCCTTGTCGGCGCTGGCTCGACGGACGTGGCCATAGCCGCGAATCAGGGCCGGCACCGAGGCCAGCGCAACCGCCGCATCGACCCTGGCCGGGGCCAGCGATCCGGCGATGAGCTCCAGATCCGCCTCATACTGCGCCAGCAGCCGCCGCTCCATGCGCCGTTCGGCGGTGTAGCCGAACAGGTCGAAGGCGGTGCCGCGCAGGCCCTTCATCGCCGACAGCAGGCGAAAACCCTTCATCATCCACGGGCCGAAGCTGGATTTCCTAGGGCTTCCGTCATTGCCGCGACGGCCCATGATCGGCGGCGCGAGGTGGAATTCGAGCCTTTCGTAGCTCTGGAACTGCTTGCCCAGTTCGGCGGCGAAAGAGCCGTCCGTGTAAAGACGCGCCACCTCGTATTCGTCCTTGATCGCCATCAGCTTGAACAGGTTCCTGGCGGCGGCCTGCGACACCGTGGTCGACCCAGGTATGGCCTTCGCTTCGGCGGCGCGCAAAACGGCCAGTTTTTCGGCATAACGCCTGCCATAGGGGGCGTTCTGATAGGCTGTCAGGAAGGCGACGCGGCGGGCGATGATATCGTCCAGTGTCTCGGCGACATCCGTGCCCGGGCCGGCCTTTCCAGCGACGGCTGGACCCGGCTGGGCAACGAGGCCGCGCACGAATTCCGGCTGATGGGCAGCGCGACGTCCCCAGCGGAACGCGGCAACGTTCATCGCCACGGCTTCGCCATTGAGCTCGATCGCCTTCTCGACCGCCTCGGCGGACAGCGGCAGGCCGCCATGCTGGAAGGCAAAGCCGAGCATGAACATGTTGGCGCCGAGCGAATTGCCGAAAAGTGCCGTGGCGGTGCGGGTGGCGTCGAAGAAATGCGCCTTGTCGTCGCCCGCGGCCGCGCGGATCGCCTTCTTCAGGCGGCCTATCGGCAACGAGAAATCCGCCGAGCGGGCAAATTCGCCAGGCATGATCTCGGCGGTGTTGGCGACGAAGATGGTGTGGCCCTCGCGCACTGCGGTCAGCACCTTCTTGGCGCCCGAAACGACGAGATCGCAGCCAAGCACCAGATCGGCCTTGCCGGCCGAGACGCGGATGGCATGGATGTCGTCCGGCGTGCGGGCGATGCGGACATGCGTGAACACCGAGCCACCCTTCTGGGCGAGGCCGGCCATGTCGATCATGCCGCAGCCTTTGTCCTCGAGATGCGCCGCCATGCCGAGCACCGCACCGACGGTGACGACGCCGGTGCCGCCGACGCCGTCGATGATCGCCGCCCAGCCCTGCTCGCCAAGCGGGAATTGCGCCGGCACGGGCACGCCTTCCAGCGGATCGGCCTTGCCGGCAAGGCCCTCGGCCTTGCGGATCTTGGCGCCGTGCACAGTGACGAAGGAGGGGCAGAAGCCGTTGACGCAGGAGAAATCCTTGTTGCAGCTCGACTGGTCGATCTTGCGCTTGCGGCCGAATTCGGTCTCGACCGGCTGGATCGAGACGCAGTTCGACTGCACGCCGCAATCGCCGCAGCCCTCGCAGACCAGCTCGTTGATGAAGACCCGCTTGTCGGGATCGGGGAAGGTGCCGCGCTTGCGGCGGCGGCGTTTTTCGGCGGCGCAGGTCTGGTCGTAGAGCAGCACGGAGACGCCTTTGACATCGCGCAGCTCGCGCTGGACGAGATCGAGGTCGTCGCGGTGATGGATGGTGGCGCCGGCCGGGAATTCGGCCTTGCCGGCATATTTGCCGGGCTCATCTGTGACGATGGCGATTCGGTCGACGCCTTCGGCGCGCACCTGCCTGGCGATCATGTCGACGGTCAGGCCGCCTTCGTGCGGCTGGCCGCCGGTCATGGCGACGGCGTCATTGTAGAGTATCTTGTAGGTGATGTTGGCATCGCTCGACAGCGCGAAGCGGATCGCCAGCGTACCGGAATGGTTGTAGGTGCCATCGCCGAGATTCTGGAAGATGTGCTCGCGCTTGGAGAACGGCGCCTGGCCGACCCATTGCGCGCCCTCGCCGCCCATGGCCGTGAAACCGACGGTGTTGCGGTCCATCCACAGCGCCATGAAGTGGCAGCCGATGCCGGCCGCGGCGATAGAGCCGTCCGGCACCTTGGTGGACGAATTATGCGGGCAACCGGAACAGAAGAACGGTGTGCGCGAGCCGATGTCGGTGGCCTCGGTGAGCATTGCCTGGAACTGGCGCAGCTTCGCCACCCGCGCCGAAATCTCTTCGGACGGGCCGATGGTCCTGACGATCCTCTCGCCAAGCGCAATGGCGATCTCGTTGGGATCGAGCGCGCCCTTGGCCGGAAACAGCCAGTCGCCGCGCTCGTCCTTCTTGCCGATAATGACCGGTTGGGTGGCAGTGCCATAAAGGCTTTCGCGCAGCTGCACTTCGATCAGCGAGCGCTTCTCCTCGACGACGACAATGGTGTCGAGGCCGCGGGCGAAATCGGCGATGTGATGCAGGTCGAGCGGCCAGGGGCAGCCGACCTTGAACAGCCGCACGCCGATGCGGTTGGCGGCCGCCTCGTCGATGCCGATGTCCTCCAGCGCCTGACGGACATCGAGATAGCTCTTGCCCAGCGTGATGATGCCGATCTTCGGGTTGCGGCCGCCCGAATAGACGATGCGGTTCAGCCCGTTGGCAAGGATGAAGGCGGAAGCCGCGGCGCGCTTGTGCTCATGCAGCCGCTCCTCCTGACCGAGCATATCGATCTCGTGGCGAATGTTGAGACCGCCTGATGGCATGTCGAAATCCGGCACGACGATGTTCAGCCGCTCGAGCGAGGCATCGACCGAGGCCGTCGATTCGATGTTGTCCTTGACGCATTTGATCGCCGCCCAGGTACCGGCAAAGCGCGACATGGCAAAGCCGTAGAGCCCGTAATCGATGATCTCCTGGACACCGGCGGGATTGAGGATCGGCACCATCGTGTCGACGAACAGGAATTCGGTGGCGTGCGCATTGGTCGAGGATTCGGCCATATGGTCATCGCCCATCAGCGCAAGCACGCCGCCATGCTTCGACGATCCGGCGAGGTTGGCGTGGCGGAACACGTCGCCTGAGCGATCGACACCCGGTCCCTTGCCGTACCAGACCGAAAAGACGCCGTCATGAGTGCCCTCGCCCAGCAGTTCCGTCTGCTGCGTTCCCCAGCAAGCGGTGGCGGCAAGCTCCTCGTTGAGACCCGGCTGGAAGACGATGTCAGCCTGGGCGAGCTGTTTCTTCGCCTTCCAAAGCTGCATGTCGAGGCCGCCGAGCGGCGAACCGCGATAGCCGGAGACGAAACCGGCCGTGTTCAGGCCGGCGCGGCGATCACGCTCGCGCTGCATCAGCAGCATGCGGATGACCGCCTGCGCGCCGGACAGGAAGATGCGCTCCTTTGCGAGATCGAACTTGTCGTCGAGCGCGACGTCGTGCAGCGTCATCAGGCATTTCCTCTGCGGAGGCCACGCGGGGCAGGCAGCCAACGTCGGGGTCGGATGACGCATCCTTTCTCCCCTTGCAAGGCAGGTCAAACAAAATCGCAGATGCCAGGCAACGCGCACCGAACAGTCCGCGTCCATCCTGAATCGGGTATGAAACCGGTCCGCGGATATTGCCCGGCGCACGAAAATTTCAGCTGCGGCCCGGATGGCCGCGACGCGTCAGCCGCCCTTCGAGCAATCCGGCTTCGGTTCGCCCGGCAGCTTGCCGTCGGGATGGCCGACGAGATCGGGATTGGCGGTGTAGAGC
>NZ_RZRK01001479.1:0-509 GCF_003997835.1 Mesorhizobium sp. M7A.F.Ca.CA.004.12.1.1 | reverse complement strand
ATCTCGACGGCGTCACCATCGGCACCGGCGGCATGGCGTTCGACAGCATCACGACAGGTGTTGCGCAAGCCACGGCGCTCAACTTCAATGCCGTTTCGGGCGGCCCGTTCCTGGGTGGCAATGTCACCATCGGCGGCACCGGTGGCGGCATCAACGGCCTTGCAATCAACGCTTCGTCATCGACCTTCACCATCACCAATCTGGTGACGACCAATGTCGCGGGCACCGATGTCAGCCTGACCAACAACACCGGCTCGATCGCGATCCTCGGTGGCGCCATCGCCAATTCGGGCACTGGCGACGGTGTCGTCGTTTCCGGTGGCAGCGCGACAATCGGTGTGGCGGCCAACATCTCCAGCTCGGCAACCGTGCCAGGCATAGCGGTCAAGGTCGACGGCACCACTGGCGGCTCGGTGACCTTCAGCGGCAGCGTCACCTCGACCGGCACCGGCAATCTTTTCGCGATCGGCTCGACGCCGCCCCCGGCCGGCGGCGCGATCAGCGTCATC
>NZ_RZRK01001478.1:0-519 GCF_003997835.1 Mesorhizobium sp. M7A.F.Ca.CA.004.12.1.1 | reverse complement strand
CTTCCGGCGGCACCGCATCGGCGCCGAGACTGACGATGTTGTCACCGCCCTGGCCGCCATTGCCGCCGCTGGCGTTGGAAAAGATGCCGTAGGAAAAGTCGCCCGTCGTCGTGATGTCGCTGGTGCCAGACGCAACCGCGTTGGCGCTGCCGCCGGTGTTGCCGCTTCCGGCGTCGCCGCCAAGGTTCACGATCGCCGGAAGGGCGCCACCGCCACTGCCGCCATCGCCGCCGACCGCGGAAGCTATGAGTCCATGATGGCCCGAGCCGATGGTCGAAATCGTGGCGTTGTTGAGAACATCGACGGATCCGCCAACGCCGCCATTGCCGCCCTCACCGCCATTGGTTTCAAAGGGCGTTCCAGCCAGGCCTTCGCCGCCGTCGCCGCCATCGCCGCCATTCGCCGTGCCGCCAAATCCAGATGCGTTGAAGTTTATATGAGGAAAGGGGGGGAAGGATAAAGGGGTCGCATTTGTAATAGATCCGCCGGGATCGCCATTATCGCCATCTGCGTCAAAGC
>NZ_RZRK01001477.1:0-521 GCF_003997835.1 Mesorhizobium sp. M7A.F.Ca.CA.004.12.1.1 | reverse complement strand
CGGCAAGGATCTGGAACGCTTGATAGTAGGATCTTCCCCGCTTCAGCAGCTCGCCGGCGTAATCCCCCAAAGGCTGGGGCATCTCCCATAGGTTGGCCGATACCTGGTTAAGCGCGACGGTCGCCGCCATATATGGATCCCCTACTCGCTGGCTGAGGCGCGATGCGATCGGCCGCCGCTTACCTTACACCTCATCTTCATCCTGCTGCTGACTGTGAAGGTCATCAATCAGGATGTCATCAATGACTGAAAGAGCCAGACGGGCATCGATCTCGGGAATGCAATCCTTATGAATGATCTGAGTGAAAAGGCGTTGAAGCTTTTGCCGACGGTCGTAAGCGTCCATCTGCCTCCAGTCCAAGTTTACGGCTCCATACGTTTTCATATGACCATAGTCGTGCTGCGGCAGTGGAGCGGTTGTGACCATGATCGTCCCCGCCATAGGGCGGTCATGGAAGGGCGGCCTGTCAGGCGTCCAGCAGATCACAGTGTCTTTTGCAAGCATAGAAGGCTCCCCCATG
>NZ_RZRK01001476.1:0-524 GCF_003997835.1 Mesorhizobium sp. M7A.F.Ca.CA.004.12.1.1 | reverse complement strand
CCTCGGCACTTCGCCCGACATGATCGATCTCGCCGAAGACCGCGACCGCTTCCAGAAGCTGCTGCACAAGCTCGGCCTCAGCCAGCCGAAGAACGGCATTGCCTATTCGGTCGAGCAGGCCCGCCTTGTCGCCGGCGAGCTCGGCTTCCCCTTGGTGGTGCGCCCGTCCTATGTGCTGGGCGGCCGCGCCATGCAGATCATCCATGACGAGGGCATGCTGCAGACCTATCTGCTCGACACCGTGCCCGGCCTGGTGCCGGAGGACATCAAGCAGAAATACCCCAACGACAAGACCGGCCAGATCAACACGCTGCTGGGCAAGAACCCGCTGCTGTTCGACACCTATCTCTCCGGCGCCATCGAGGTCGATGTCGACTGCCTGTGCGACGGCAAGTCGACCTTCGTCTCCGGCATATTGGAGCACATCGAGGAGGCCGGCATCCATTCGGGCGACAGTGCCTGCTCGCTGCCGGTGCACTCGCTGCCTTCCGAACTGGTCGACGAGCTGGAGCGCCAGACGGCAG
>NZ_RZRK01001475.1:0-527 GCF_003997835.1 Mesorhizobium sp. M7A.F.Ca.CA.004.12.1.1 | reverse complement strand
GGGCCTTGTCGTACTGGCCGGACGCAAAGCGCTCGTCGAGCGGCAGCAGCCTGGCGAATTCGGCGAAGAATTGCGGCTCGAGACAGCCGATGGCGATATGGCGTCCGTCCGACGTCTCATAGGTGTCGTAGAACGGGGCGCCGGAATCGAGCAGGTTCGCGCCGCGCTTGTCGCTCCACAAGCCGGCCGCCGTCAAGGCGTGCAGGGGCACCGCCAGCATCGAGGCGCCGTCGACCATCGCGGCGTCGATGACGTCACCCTTGCCCGTGCGAGAACGTTGGAACAGGGCGGCCAGCACGCCGGCAATCAGCATCATGGCGCCACCGCCATAGTCGGCGACAAGGTTGAGCGGCGGGACGGGACGGCCGTCGGCATGGCCGATGGCGTGCAGCACGCCGCTATAGGCGAGGTAGGTGATGTCGTGGCCGGCGCGGCCGGCGAGCGGGCCGTCCTGACCGAAGCCGGTCATACGGCCGTAGATCAGCGCCGGGTTGCGCGCCAGCACCGTTTCGGGGCCGAGGCCAAGC
>NZ_RZRK01001474.1:0-529 GCF_003997835.1 Mesorhizobium sp. M7A.F.Ca.CA.004.12.1.1 | reverse complement strand
GCCGCTTCTTCTTTTGTCTCTCTCTCTGTCTCTTTCTTCTCCTCCCTCTCCTCTTCAACTTTTCTTATCTTTCTTTTTCATCTCCCCTCTACCTACTATCCTACCTCTTCTCTTTCCTTTTCTCTTCCGCTTGCTCGGCTCCTCTCCCTCTTTCTCTTCTCCCCCTCTCCTCTCCCCCTCTCCTCTCCTCTCTCTCTTCTTCCTTCTTCTTCTTTCCCCCCCCCCCCCCCCCCCCTCCCCTCCCCTCCCTTCCCTTCCTCTCCCTTCCTCCCCCTCCCCCCGCCTTCCCCCCTTTTCCCCCCCCTCTTTTTTTCCCCCTCTCTCTCCTTCTCCCCTTCTCCCTTCCCTTTCCCTTTCTCTCCCTCCTTCCTTCCTCCTCTTCCCCTCTCCTCTTCCTCCCCTCCCTTCTTTTCCTCCTTCCTTTCTCTTCTCTCTCCCCCTTTTCCTCCCCCCTTTCCTTCCTTTCCCCTTCCCCCTCTCCCTGTGGTCCCCTTGCTCTTCTCCCCCTCTGCCTCTTCCTCCGCCTCTG
>NZ_RZRK01001473.1:0-535 GCF_003997835.1 Mesorhizobium sp. M7A.F.Ca.CA.004.12.1.1 | reverse complement strand
GCGCATTACGGCGGCACGCGCGTGCACGCCTTCAATGTCCAGCGCGGTGCTGACGGGCCGGGCTTCGGCAGTCCGGGCCTGCGTTGCATGACTTGCCATTTCTCCAGCAATTCCAAGGCATTGCACGGGCCGCCCGGGGCCGAGAACTGGCATCTGGCGCCAGCCGAGATGGCCTGGTTCGGCAAGTCCTCGGCCGAAATCTGCGCCCAGATCAAGGATCCCTTGCGCAATGGCAACCGCAGCTTGAAGGACATCGCGGTGCATGTTCGCGACGACAGACTGGTCGCCTGGGGCTGGGCGCCGGGATCGGGTCGTGAACCGGCTCCGGGCTCCGCCGAAGCGACCTATCAAGCGATCGAAAACTGGGCGGCGGCGGGCGCATCTTGCCCGGTGGCGCAATGATCTTGCAACTTTCAGACTATATTGCGGTGCAACTTTGATGTAGAAGCGCGCTTCGCCGATCACGGCAAATTGAACACGGCCCGGCGCGCACCCATATCGGCGACGCGCCCGCGTTATGAGGACGCTGGCCGAA
>NZ_RZRK01001472.1:0-536 GCF_003997835.1 Mesorhizobium sp. M7A.F.Ca.CA.004.12.1.1 | reverse complement strand
GTACCGGCCGGCTGATCCCGGCCGGTACCGGCGGCACGATGAGCCAGATCCGGCGCATCGCCACCTCGCGCGACGAACTGATCATCGACGAGCGCCGCAAGGCCTCGGGTGCGGAAGTCGCCGAGCCGATGCTGGCCGACATGACAACCGCCGCGCAGTAAGCGCGGCGGTTGGAATCTCAGGCAAAAAAAGGCCGTCGGGGCGACCCGGCGGCCTTTTTTCATTGCGTTGGAGCCGAACTTTGTGGCGGTGGCGAAGTGAGGAGCATCGTCTGGTGCCTTGTTTTGCAGGCTGGCGCCGCCCCTCATCTGCCTGCCGGCATCTTCTCCCCGTATAGTGACGGGGAGAAGGACGCCGTCGCTGACGATTTCGCCAATCGGCGACCTTGCAGGGCGAACGCCGGCGTCGCCATTGCCCCTTTCTCCCCGTCACTATACGGGGAGAAATGTCCGGCAGGACAATGAGGGGCGGCGCGCCCTTCGCAAATGATCCGGAAAGTGGGGATCGGAGCGAGGTCGCTCTTCACAGCCCATTGT
>NZ_RZRK01001471.1:0-541 GCF_003997835.1 Mesorhizobium sp. M7A.F.Ca.CA.004.12.1.1 | reverse complement strand
CGCCGACCAGCGTCACCGGCCCCTGATAATCGAGGTCGCGCAGCGCCAGTGCCGCGCGCCCACCGCATTCGCCGGCGCCGATGATGACCATTCCCCCCGCCATGTCGGTCATCCGATCTGAATCAGGACTTTGCCGGCGTCGACCTTGACCGGATAGGTCTTCAGGTTGACGCAGACCGGCGCGCCGCGGGCGTCACCCGTCTTGTAGTTGAAGCGGCCATTGTGCTTGGGGCATTCGATGATGTCATCCATCACCAGCCCGTCGGCCAGGTGCACCTTTTCATGCGTGCACAGGCCGTCGGTGGCGAAGAACTCGTCGTCGGGGCTGCGATAGATGGCGAAGGTGCGGCCGCCATGGTCGAAGCGCATCACATCCTCCTCGTCTATGTCGCCGGTGGCGCAGGCCTCGACCCAGTCGCTCATTCAAGTCCTCCCCAAAAGCAAATCCAGGAAAATTGCGCAGCGGTTTTCCGCCCGGAATTGCGTTAAAACAAACAGTCTAGATCGGATAGAAGCACGATCATTCCGCCGCGGCGGCGAT
>NZ_RZRK01001470.1:0-542 GCF_003997835.1 Mesorhizobium sp. M7A.F.Ca.CA.004.12.1.1 | reverse complement strand
GTACGTGCACCGCCTCCTGGCTGACGAGGATGTAGAACTCGTCGGGGTCGAGCACCAGTTCGCCGGCGCCGCTCTTGTGGATCGGCTCCCAGAAGTCGACGACTTCCTGCGCCGCGCGCTTGTCGACATCGACGAGGCCGGTGTGATGCTTGCCGCGATAGCCGACCAGCCCGTTCTGATCGCCGTTGAGGTCGATCGACAGCGCGATGCCGCCGCCGGAAATGTTCGGCGGCTCGGTGGCGACCAGCGTCTGCGCGCGATGCAACTCGTGCAGCTCGGCTTCCGAGAGCAGCGCATTGCCGGTGCGGAAGCGGATTTGCGACAGGCGTGAGCCGGTGCGCACGACGATCGGGAAGGTGCGGGGGCTGACTTCCAGAAACAGCGGGCCGTGATAGCCGGCAGCGATCTTGTCGAACTCGTGGCCGCGATCGGTCATGACCCGGGTGAAGATGTCGAGCCGCCCGGTCGAGCTCTTCGGATTGGCCGAGGCCGAAATATCAGCCGGCAATGCCAGGCTTTCAAGCAAGGGCACGATATAGACG
>NZ_RZRK01000146.1:0-10034 GCF_003997835.1 Mesorhizobium sp. M7A.F.Ca.CA.004.12.1.1 | reverse complement strand
GGTCCTTGCGTGGGTTGGGCTGGCGGCGGCGCGCGCGCCAGGTAATCGGTCCGGTGCTGGACGAGATCTTCCCTGGCCACGGCATCGACCTCGACAGGAAGGTCGCCGACCTGCCGATCGGCGAGCGACAGATGGTCGAGATCGCTCGCGCCTTCACGCAGACCAGCATCAAATTGCGCGCCGTCATTCTCGATGAGCCAACCTCGGCGCTCGGCCATGAGGCGACGGAGCAACTGCTCACCCACATTCGTCGTGCCGCCGGACGTGGTATCGCCTGCATCCTGATCACCCATCGACTGAACGAGATCCTCGCCGTCTGCGACCGCACCGTCGTCATGGTCGACGGCAAGGTCGTCGCCGAGCGGCCGACCGCCGGCCTGTCGCGCGCCGCGCTTGTCGAATTGATGGGCAGCATCGAGCGGCCCCGCGATCGCTCCGTAGGCAAGGCGTCGTCGGTGCAAGCTCCGGTTATCCGGCATGCCGGCCGCGACACCGCTGATCTGACCATCGAAGTCGGCAAGGGCGAGATCATCGGTTTCGCCGGGCTCGACGGCCACGGCCAGCGCGAGCGGCTGCGCGCGATGTTCTATGCCGCGCGCCGGCAGCGCGAGGCCTTGCCGGGTGCCTATGTTGCCGGCGACCGCGGCTCTGAAGGCGTGTTCTCACTGTGGTCTATCGCCGACAATCTGACCATCCGCAGCCTGAATGCGCTGACGCGGGGCGGCATGATTTCAGGCGCCGCCGCTCGCAAGCTGGCCGAGACCTGGTCGGAGCGGCTCAAGGTAAAGGCGCCTTCGATCGACACGCCGATCATGTCGCTGTCCGGCGGCAACCAGCAGAAGGTGCTGTTCGCTCGTGCGCTGGCGTCGGACGCCGAGGTGATCTTCCTCGACGATCCGATGCGCGGCGTCGATGTCGGCACCAAGCAGGAGGTCTACCGGCTGATCCGCGCGGAGGCCGAGAACGGACGCGCCTTCGTCTGGTACACAACCGAACTCGAAGAGCTGACCAATTGCGAGCGCATCTATGTCTTCCGCGAGGGCCGCGCCGTGACCAGGCTGGAAGATGAGGCCATCGAGACCGGCCGTATCCTGCAGGCGTCGTTCGGAGGCGACCATGTCTGACGCGGCTGCCCGAGTTCCGGCCCGTTCTCCTTCCAATCCGCGTTCGGCCTTGCTCAATGCCATGCAGGTCGGCCTGCCGGCTATCGCGCTGCTGGTTATGCTGGCCATCATCTTCAGCATCCGCCCGGCGGCGATGAGCTATTTCGGCTTCCATCTGCTGTTCAAGCTCTCGGTGCCGCTGGTCTTTGCCGCGCTGGCGCAGATGATGGTGATCATGCTGGGCGACATCGACCTGTCGAACGGCGCCTTTGTCGGGCTGATCACCTGCGTCACGGCGCTCTATCTCGGGGACGCGCCGGCAATCGCGGCGCTGTGCTACATCGTCCTGATCGCCGCCTATGCCGGTTTCGGCCTGCTTATTCATGCCCGGCAATTGCCCTCGATCATCGTGACGCTGGGCATGTCCTTCATCTGGCTCGGCATCGCCGTCATCCTGTTGCCGGCACCGGGTGGCTCGGCACCCGCATGGCTTGCCGCCTTCATGAGCTGGCAGCCGCCTTTGATGCCGCTGTCGATCTGGCTGGCGGCACTGGCGGCGCTCGCCGGCCATCTCGTCATCTCACGCTCCTCCTATGGCGTGGTGCTGCGCGGCGCAGGCGGCAATCCGCGCGCCGTCGAGCGCGCCGGCTGGTCCGTTATCGGCATCCGGGTCGCGGTCTATGCGGTCGCCGGCCTGCTCGCCTGTCTGGCCGGGCTGACGCTGACCGGCCTCACCACATCGGGCGACGCCAATGTCGCGCCGGCCTATACGCTGCTCGGCGTCGGCGCGGTGATCCTCGGCGGCGGCGCCTTTACCGGCGGCGTCGTCTCGCCGGTCGGCACGGTGGTCGGCGCTCTGACGCTGTCGCTCGCGGGCTCGCTTTTGTCTTTCCTGCAGGTGCCGCCGACGTGGCAGATCGGCGCCCAGGGCGTCATCCTGTTTCTCGTGCTGGCCGGGCGCGTGCTTTTGTCGGAGCGGACGCGATGACCCGGAGATTGAGCCTCGCGCCGTGGACCTACGGCTTCATCGTGGCGCTCGCAATGTGGCTGGCGACGACAGCCTATTCGGGCATCGGCAGTGCCGGCGCCACGTTGTCGGGCGCGCTCGCCTTCGGTGCCTTCAGCGTGGTGGTGGGAACCGGGCAGATGTTCGTGGTCGCTTCCGGGCCGGGCAATATCGACCTGTCCGTGCCATCCGTGCTGACGCTGGCCGCCTATGTGTCGATGACGGTGATGCAAGGGTCCGACGGCATGCTGCTGCCTGGCCTGCTTGCAGCACTTGCCGTCGGCGCTGTCGCTGGTGCCGCGAACTTCCTTGCCATCGTCGCGCTCAGGCTGCCGCCGATCATCGCGACGCTCGCCTGGAGCTTCGTCTTCCAGTCGCTTGCCTTCAATCTC
This sequence comes from Mesorhizobium sp. M7A.F.Ca.CA.004.12.1.1, assembly GCF_003997835.1. Lineage (NCBI taxonomy): Bacteria > Pseudomonadati > Pseudomonadota > Alphaproteobacteria > Hyphomicrobiales > Phyllobacteriaceae > Mesorhizobium > Mesorhizobium sp. M7A.F.Ca.CA.004.12.1.1. The sequence continues at coordinate 7,533 of NZ_RZRK01000146.1, read as the reverse complement.
GGCGGCCAGGCGACGCTGAAGCCGCCGGCAGGCCTTTCCCGGTTCACCTCGATGAGCCTTGGCGGTGTGCAATTCATGCCGATCGCGGTGATGCTGCTGACGCTGGCCGCCATGATCGCTCTCAAACGCACGGTCTGGGGCCGGCAAGTGCTGGCCACCGGCCAGAGCGAACCGGCGGCGCGGCTTGCCGGCATCAACGTCGCACGGGTGCGGTTGATTGCCTATATGCTGTGCGGCACGGCGGCGGCGCTCGCCGGCTTCCTGCTTGCCGGCTTCAGCGGCGGGGCAGCACTCAACATGGGTGACGCCTATCTGATGGAATCGATCGCCGTGGTGGTGCTTGGCGGCACCAGCGTCGCTGGTGGGCAGGCCAACGCGGTAGGCATATGGGGGGCTGCGTTGTTCTTCAACCTGATGTCTACCATGCTCAACACCTTTGGCATCCAGGCAGGCGTGCGCTTCCTTTTGACCGGCGTGCTGATCATCCTGATCGTCGTTCTCGTGCCGAGGCCTCGCGTCAGATGACATCCGCCACTGACACGCTCGCCAAGCTGTTCGAAACAGAGGCGGTTTCCTTCGTCGATTTGACGCATCCGATGAAGCCCGGCATGCCGGTGTGGCCGACGCACCCGCATTACTGCCAGGAGATGGTGGAATCCTATGACCGCGGCGACGTCGCCTGCAACCATGCGTTGGCCATGAGCGAGCACACCGGCACGCATTTCGACGCGCCGGTCCATTTCATCCGCGGCGGTGCTGCCATCTCCGGCATTCCGGTCGAGCGTTTCTTCGGCCGCATGGTGACGATCGATGCGCGTGGCTGTCAGCCCCGGCAGGCGGTCGAGCCGGATTCTATCTTTGCTTTCGAGGCCGAACATGGCCGCATACGGCAGGGCGACGCCGTGTTCTTCCATTTCGGCTGGGACCGGCTCTGGGACGATCCGGCTGCGTTTCTCGCCGACTGGCCAGGACTGTCGCCGCAAGCAAGCGAATTGCTGGTCGAGCGCGGTGCGCGCATCGTCGGCTCGGACTGCCTGTCGATCGATTGTTTCGGCAGCGAGGATTTCCCGGCGCACAATACGTTGCTTTCAGCAGGCATCCTGATCGGCGAGAATTTCGCACGGCTTGGTGACTTGCCGCCTTGGTGCTTCCTGATCAGCTTGCCGCTGGCGATCGAAGGCGGTAGCGGATCACCGCTGCGCGCCGTCGCGCTGGTCGAGGGCTAATTCCGGCTTACGAGAAGTCCAGCTGAACCTTGAGCGTTCGCTCCGGTTCCTTCTCGATCAAGTTGAAGGCTGCGCGTGCATCGGCCGCCGCGAACACCTGCGTGATCATGCCTTGCGGATCGAGCCGCTTGTCGGCCAGCCATTCGACGACGCGCGGCAACAGCCGGCGGTTCAGGCGCGAGCCGACGATGGTCAGTTCCTTGCGCACCACTTCCTGCTGGCTGAGGTTGGATGGGGCGTCCGAAAAGCCGAGCAGGCCGATGCGGCCCGCCGGGCTGGCCAGCCGGCAAGCCTCGTCGAGAAGTGCGGGAATGCCGGCGCCGTCAATGACCAGCGTCGGGCCAAGACCGTCATTTTCACCGCGCACCGCGGCCGGCACGGGATCGCGCACAGAGTGGATCACCCTGTCGGCACCGAAGCGGAGCGCTCGCTCCAGGCGGGCTTCGTCGATATCGGCAACGATGCACCGTGCGCCCTTGAGTTTGGCGACCTGCAGGACAGTGACGCCGACCGTGCCGGCGCCATAGATCAGCGCTGTGTCCTCGGGTCCGCAACCGGTACGATCGAGCACATTGGCGGCGATGGAAAACGGCTCGGCCAGTGCCGCCAGCCCAAACGGCATATCCCTTGGAACCGGTATGACATTTGCCGCCGGCACCGCGACGAAGGCGCGAAAACCGCCGTCGCGGTGAACGCCCATCACTTCGAGGTTGGCGCAGACATTGGAGCGGCCGACCCGGCAGGGATAGCAGTGGCCGCACGACACCACGGGATCGACCACCACACGGTCTCCCGTCGCAATGCCGGTCACATTGCGTCCGAGCGCTGTTACGCTGCCGGCGAATTCATGGCCGATGATACGTGGATAGACGGCGAACGGATTGGAGCCATGCAGGATGTGAATGTCGGAGCCGCAGATGCCGGCACGGCTGACATGAACGACGACTTCGCCTGCCCCGGGCTGGGGTATCGTGCCCTGCCGGACTTCCAGCGACTGCGGCGCGCGAACGAGAACTTCAAGCATGGCCTCACCACTTGTATACTAGTCGACAAGTGGCTCAATCTCGCTGCTTCGTCAAGCGCTCATGGCGGCTGTTAGACAGCCTCTTACCTGACACGTTGCGACACGAAATCGGAACTGGCGTTCACTGAAACGCAAATGCCCTGGCGTCCGCAGTTTGGACGCTCAATGCGCTGTCTTGCCGGTCTCCTCTCGAAGGGGCGGGCAGTCAAAATTTGTTGACTTCCATCAAGGAGGAAATGACTACCGCTTGCCTATCCGTCGGACCATAAGACAGGCTGTGCGATCGGGGCCTCGGCCGGCTTGCCGCACGGAAGGCGACCTTGCCTTTGAACGCGGACGCGCCATCTGGAATGGGGCAGCCGCCTGCATGACGGAATGGCAACAGCATTGGAACAGCCTCAATTTGCCACCGAGCGCGATCCGAGGCTGAGACTGATTATTCCAATCATCGTCGCCATCGCCTTTCTGATGGAGCAGCTCGATTCCACCATCATCACCACCGCGATCCCTGCCATCGCGCGCAGCCTCGACACGACGCCGGTCAGGCTGAACCTGGCGATCACCACCTACATCCTGACGCTGGCCGTATTCATTCCCGTCAGCGGCTGGTTCGCCGACAGGTTCGGCGCACGAAAAGTGTTCGCGCTCGCGCTTTTCACCTTCACCCTCGGCTCGGCGCTGTGCGGCATGGCCAACAGTTTCGGCATGCTTTTGGCGATGCGCGCCCTGCAGGGGCTGGGCGGCGCCATGATGACGCCGGTCGGGCGGCTGATCCTGCTGCGCAGCTTTCCGCGCAGCGGGTTGATCACCGCCATGACCTACATGACCTTGCCCGCCATCATGGGGCCTGTGATCGGGCCGCTGCTCGGCGGCCTGTTGACCACCTATGCATCGTGGCGCTGGATATTCTATGTCAACGTGCCTTTCGGTTGTCTCGGCATTCTGGCGGCGCTGCGCTTCGTCGACGATTTCCGCGAGGAGGCGGTGCAGCGCTTCGACTTCGCCGGGTTCCTGATGGTGGGATGCGGAGTCGCGCTGCTGCAGTTCGGACTGGAAAGCATCGGTAGGCCGATCATCTCCGTTTCGGCGACAGCGTTGGTGTTGGCCGCGGCGATCCTGCTGCTGCTCGCCTTCGGGCGCTATGCGCGCCGCGTCGTTGCACCGGCAGTCGATCTGACACTGTTTCGATTTCGCTCGTTCTGGGTCGGTACGCTCGCAGGCGGCCTGTGCCGCGTTGGCCTCAACGGCGTGCCTTTCCTGTTGCCGCTGATGCTGCAGGTCGGCTTTGGCATGAGCCCGGTCACCTCGGGCTCGCTGACATTCGTCGGCAGCTTCGGCGCCTTGCTCATTCGGCCGCTGCTGTCGCCGCTGTTGCGGCGCTTTGGCTTCAATGTCGTGCTCATCGGCAGCGCGGTGGTCGGCTCCGCCGCTGTCGGGGGCTTCGCCTTGATCGAAGCCGATACGCCGCACTGGATGATCGGCCTTTACGTCTTTGTCTTCGGGGTCATCCGGTCGGCGCAGTTCATGACCTCCAACACGCTGTCCTATGCCGACCTGCCGGACGACAAGCTCAGCCGCGCCACCAGTCTCGGCGGCGTCCTGCAGCAACTCAGCGTTTCCCTGGGCGTTTCGATCGCCGCCATGGTGCTGGGCCTTGTCGCAGGAGAAACCCGCATCGTGACAGCGGAACGCTTCCACCAGGTGTTCCTGCTGACCGCGGTCATCCCGCTGCTGTCCGTCCCCGGCTTCCTGTACCTGCGTGCCGAGGACGGCGTGCAGGTCAGCGGCCATGTTCGACCACGAAATTCTCGTTGACGCCGCGCCTTCGGCTGTCCTGGAGACATCGAGCCCGCCTGTCTGCCTGGCTGCCACCAATCGGCCCGGACCAGCTCGTGGCGCACGATGTCTTCCATGCTGGAATTTCAGGCGAAGTCCGCTCCCGCGCTTTTCTTCGAGAGCCGCGAAAGAAGGTGAACAGTCAGCACGACGGCCAGACCGGAGACGAGCGTCGAGAGGGTGAAAAGTGCGCCATAGCCGATGCGGTCGGCGATCGCACCGGCCATCATCGAGCCGATCAGGTAGATGATGATCTGGGCGCAGGACAGAATGGTGAAGTCCGTTCCAGGCTGATCTTTCGATGACACCGCCATGAACAGGCTGTAGAGCGCCACAATCTCCATATAGCGGATCAAGGTCTGAAACCCCGCCGCTCCCAAAAGAGTCCATATGCCCGTGATTTCGCCGGCCGCATGCAGGGCAAACAACAGGAAGCAGATCGTGCGCAAGGCGCCGAGCAGCAGCAGCGTTCGGCCGGCGCCGGAACGTCGAACAAGCATGGCCGCTATGAAGGATCCGGCAATGCCGGCCGTCGCCGCAGAAATACCGCTCAGATATCCGATCGCCGACAGCGGCAATCCGACGTCGACGAGATAGGATCCCTCCATGGATTTCACCAGCCCTTCGCTCGCCCGGTAGGTCAGTGCGATCATCAGGACGGTCACGGCTTCCGGGCGCTTGAGAAAGCTGGAGATCGAAGGTTTCGCCCGCGGTTCGGCGTTTTTTGTAGCGGTGTCCTCCGGCATGAAGGCGATCGCAATCAATGGCAGGGCTGAGACCGCCGCGATCGTCAGCACCATCGCCTGCCAGCCGACCCAGCCATAGAGAAGCAGGGAAACGGTGCCGCCGACGATGACGCTGAGTGCGACCGCTCCGCCCTGGATTGCGTTTCCAACGGCGCGATCCTCTTGCCTCAGGGCGAGCGTGGCATAGCCGTCGGTTGCAATGTCCTGCGTCGAGGTCAGCACCGCGATCGCGAAACCTATTGCGAATATGGCTTTCAGATTGGTCGGTTCCACAAGGGCGAGTGCCGCTATGGCGATCACAGTCCCGATCTGCGTGGGAAGAATCCATCCGCGGCGGTGCCCGATCGCCATCGGCCTGATCCGATCGACGAGCGGTGCCCAGAGGAATTTCACCGTCAGCGGGATCATCAGGACGGCAAGCATGCCGATGGCCGTTCTCGACACGCCAAGCTCGCGCATGATCGGCGGCACCGCGGCGACCAGGAGATAACCCGGAATACCCTGGGCGAGGTAGAGACCCGCCAGCACGGCGAACAGCCGCAAACGCTGCCAATCCCGCCGCTCTGCCGGCCGGCTGATGGTCTCGGATGCGAGCCCGCTCATGGCCGAACTGCCTTGTCGAGATGTTTGGCGGCGAACTGCCGCGCTTCCTCTCTGTCGCTGGTGACGTGGACCGGAATAGCCCAGAGCCGCTCGAACGATTGCCGCGATCGTGGGTTGGGATTGTCACGCACCAGTGCCAAGGCCCGGCATGCGCTGGAGATGCGCTGCCGCGTGGCCTTGGCCCATGCGGCCTGACGGACTTCCCCCTCTCGGGAGAGATGAGTGCTGCCGGCAATATCCACCACGATGGCATAGGGTCCATCGAGGTTGCCGATCCGGTCGAGCGCTTCGAGGTAGTCGGCCTCGTCGGTTGCCGCGTGCGGAGGGTAGAGGCGCAGGTCGACGATGCCGTCCTTGTGCATCTCGAAACGAACCATCTCAGAAGGTGACCTTGTAGCCGAGCGATACCATGCGGCCGAAACCATTGACGACATTGTTGCGCGTGGCGCTAGCTGTCGGATTCATGTAGTTGGTGTCGAAGACGTTCTCGACGCCGACACTGAGATCGCCCTTGCCGACCTTGTGGCTCGCAAGGATATTTACCAGTGCCGCGCCCTTGATCTCGGGTACGGTCGTTATCTTGTCCCGGCTGGTGAAGAACTGGACCTCGCTGCGAAGATTGAGGCCGTTGTCGAAGACATAGGTCCCGTAGACCGTGCCGTGCACCGGGGTCGCTATCCTGTTGTTCGGCAGCCACGCATCGATATTGCCATCGCCGTCATTGTCGTAGCGCCCCTCGGTATAGCCAAGGAGGCCACCGACGGTGAGGTTGCCGGTCAGGTTCCACCATGCGGTGACTTCGACGCCCCAGATTTCCTCCTTCTGCTGCGACACGCGGTTGGAGGCGATGTCGTAGTTCACGCCTTGGTCGGAGGTGGACAAAAAGGCCGACAGCGAGCCGCCATAGTCGACATCGCCGCCGCGAATGCCGATCTCGTAATTGTTGACGACCTGAGGGCTGGGAGCGATGTCAGCGTAGCTGACCGTATAGTCGGGTGCGCCTGCGCCGGGACATGCCAGCGCCCCGTAGGCGTCGCACAGTTCGGCACTGCTGTTGGCGCCGGCTCGCCGCGTGAAGCTGCCGATGTCGGTCAGCGAGAACCCCTGCGAGAAGCCACCGTAAAGCTGGACATCGGGCGTGAGATCGAATGTGCCGCCGACATTGAAAGTCAGATTGTCGTAGTCAAAGGACCCGCCGATGACGTTGATCGCCGGATATGGCCGGTTGATGTAAAAGATGGCTGGGCGGTTGAAATCCTCGATGTCGAGGAAGTAGCGTTCGTAGCGCAATCCACCTTGCAGGCGCAGCCGGTCGGTCACAGGGACCTGCAACTGGGCAAAGCCGGCGACCGAGTTCTGCTTCATCGGACTGATGACGTCCCAGCCGTTCTCGAGTTTCTGGAAGGTCTTGTCGTGGATGAAGTCCAGGCCCCAGGTCAGCGTCGACCCCTCCAGCAGCATGTCGAGAGGGGTCTCGACCGTAGCGGTGACGCCGGCGCGCTTGCTGAAGAGCGTGGTCTGGGCAAAGCTGGCCTGCGGGTTGAGCGGGTTGCCCGAATAGTAGACCTGATTGTTCACGAAGCGATCGAAGCGGGTGAAGGGAAAGCGCTTCTCCATATCGTTGTAGAACGACTTCACTTCGAGCGATCCCAAGGCGAAGGCGGTGTCGGTATAGCGCGCGGTGAAATATTTTGAATTCTCTTCCACGGATTCGCCCGTATACGGCGCCGTGTAGTCGGGCGCCGCTGGAGTGGCCTGGAAATTGGAAAACCAATCCGGATTCTGTTCCATGCGGACCAGTTCGCCGGAGACCTCGAAACGACGGGCCCCGTCCTCATATCCCAGTCTTGCATAGAGGTTGCCGAAGTCGGTGCGATCGCCCCCGCCTTGGCCGAGCATGGCGTCGGACGGCAGTTCGCGACCGTCTCCGTCATAGGTCCGGCGCGTCCGCTGGCCGCTGGCCGAGAACATGTAGTCGAATTTGCCGATCTTCTGCGTCGCCGAAACCGAAACTTCCGGCGCCAGGGACTTGCCGGGATTTGCAGTGAACGCCTTCACCTTGGTCTCGACGGTGACGGTTGGTCTTTCGGTCGCGTCC
>NZ_RZRK01001469.1:0-543 GCF_003997835.1 Mesorhizobium sp. M7A.F.Ca.CA.004.12.1.1 | reverse complement strand
AGGCTATTCAGCGGCGATCCGGCCTGCCGAACGATTGGCCAGCACAAAGCCGACCTCGTCGACCGCCTGCGCCGCACGCTTAAGGATCGCCTCGGAGCGCAGCACGCCGTCGGTGAAATCCTTGTCGGTGGCGTAGACGGCGTTCGGCAGCGCAAAGGCCTCGAAGAAGCCGAACAGCGGCCGCAGTTGATGTTCGACGATCAGCGCATGGCGCTCGCCACCGCCGGTCGCCGTCAACACGATGGGCTTCCCCCGCAGCGCTGCCGGATCGATCAGATCGAAGAAATGCTTGAACAGACCGGTATAGCTGCCCTTGTAGGTCGGCGAGCCCACGACAAGCACGTCGGCGGCGAGGATTTGTTCCAGGATCGCGCGCGCCTGGCCGTCGAGATCGCGGGCCCATTTCGCCGTTCCCAGCGACGGACCGAGATCCTCGATATCATAGGTGCTCGCAGACAGGCCGTGGCTGGCGGCGATGTCCCTGGTGACCAGGTCGACGAAGGCGCGCGTCTTTGACGGCCGGGTGATGTTGCCGGAAAAGCC
>NZ_RZRK01001468.1:0-545 GCF_003997835.1 Mesorhizobium sp. M7A.F.Ca.CA.004.12.1.1 | reverse complement strand
AGGCTGGTTCCGATGCGCTTTGCCGGCCCGATCCAGCGCATCGGCACATCGGCGACATGCTGGCTGTAGGGCAGCGTTTCGCCGCAGTGCCAGGCGAGCGCGATGTCGAGGCTGCCTGACATGACCCTTTCGGCAAGGTCGTGGCTGCGTGCGATCCTGGCTTCGATCTTCACCTTGGGGTGCGCCCGGGCAAATCGGCCGAGCACGTCCGGCAGCACCGCCTCGCCGAAATCTTCCTGCAAGCCGAGCCGTACCCAGCCTTCCAGCTCGACATCGTGGATGGCGGATGCCGCCTCGTCATTCAATTCGATCAGCCGGCGCGCATAGCCGAGCATGGTCTCGCCGGCCTCGGTCAAAGCGAGGCCGCGTCCTGATTTGCGGAAGATCGGCGTCGCCGCCTGTTCTTCCAGTTTCTTCAATTGCGCGCTGACCGCCGACGTCGACCGGCCAAGCCGGTCAGCCGCCTTGGCAAAGCTGCCCAGCTCCATACCGGTGACGAAACTGCGCAGGACGTCGAGGTCGAAAGTTACGCGTCGCATATCTGA
>NZ_RZRK01001467.1:0-545 GCF_003997835.1 Mesorhizobium sp. M7A.F.Ca.CA.004.12.1.1 | reverse complement strand
GGGCCAAAGACCTCGATCTTTTTCTGGCCGGAGCCGAGGACGGTGCGCGAAGAGAGGCTCATCGTCGGATTCTCAGCGTGATCCCCGGTGAGCGCCAGCAGCTCGGTCTCCTCGATCCCGTAAACCAGCCGCCCGATATTGGCCCAATACATCGTGCCGGCGCACATGGCGCACGGCTCGAAGGTTGAGACCAGCGTGCATTGCCACAGGAACTCCGGCTCGTAGGCCGCCGCCGCGCGCCGGGCGAGCTCCGTCTCGGCATGGCGCACCGTGTCGAGATTGCCCTGCCGCATCAGCACGCGATCGTCCGGCCCGACCAGCACGCAACCGAAGGGATGGTGCCCATGCGCCGCCGTGTCGCGCGCGACGGCATCGGCGGACCGCAGGTGGGCGAGCATCTGATCGCGGGTCATGGCAAGATCCTGTCATGCCGACATCCACCGATGAGCGGCTGAGCGAGATTGGTGCCAACGGACGCGAGTGGCAAGAGCCAACTTTTGCTTGAGACCTTTGCCTCGGGATATCAGACCTTTGCCCTGCAATCT
>NZ_RZRK01001466.1:0-547 GCF_003997835.1 Mesorhizobium sp. M7A.F.Ca.CA.004.12.1.1 | reverse complement strand
TGATCTGCATTGTGACCGGACACGGTTTCAAGGATTTCGCTGCCTGGACCTGATGGATGGGAGCGGCGTCCTAGCCCTTTGGCCGCTCCAGCGGCTGCGGCGCGAAGGTCACCACCCTGTCCGGATGCGAGGGTGACCGGGCGAACCTTTTGGCCACATAGGCCGGGCGGAAGTGCATGAGCACGGCCCTGTTCCAGCGTGTTAACGACGTCAAGAATGCTCTCCGCAAACCACGGCTTGGCCAACATCTAATGATCCCACCTCGCGTTCTATGGCGCGGTAGATTCTACAGCCAACCTTGCTGAGCAGCCCCTCGTCGCACACACGGGCCAGATAGCTGCTGGGAATTCCGATCTCAGTGAGCTCGCGCGTTCGCACTTCACCCTTATCACGGGCAAATGATGGCTCAGGCCCGCCGGCCAATTCGATGCGCTCCGCGCTCGCGGTCACGCATGCGCGTCTTGACGGAAGGTTCTGGCGTAGTTTTGAATCGGCAACTCGTAGTTGCATTTCTTTCGGCCTGGGGAGCCGTAGCGAACCAAAACGA
>NZ_RZRK01001465.1:0-547 GCF_003997835.1 Mesorhizobium sp. M7A.F.Ca.CA.004.12.1.1 | reverse complement strand
GCACCATAGGAGGCGTCGAGAACAAGAAGATCACAGTGGGGGATCGTGTCCATGACGAAGACATTGCTGTCCGGCACCACGTCGGCGGAATAGGCGACGCGGCTCTCGCCATCGTCGACGGCAAACCAGACGCCGCCCACCACATGCCCGGAGCGTCCCGTCCGGATCGTGAGATTTCCGCTCTTCAGCGTATCGCCGGGTTGGAACAATTCGATGCGGTCTTCGGGAAAAGGGAACCGCCTGAAATCCTCGGGCTCAGCATAGCCCGCGAGCGTGGCGGGCGCCTCATTGCGGGTCTCGGCCGTCATGAAGATCGGGCCGGCATAGCCACGCGACAGCAGCCAACTCAGTGCGCCGACATGATCCTCATGGGCATGCGAGACGAACAGCGCGTCGATGTCGGCGACCGACCCGTTCAGCACCGGATAGTAGTCCGCGCCCGAGGCGCCGACCTTGATGCCGACGTCGAGCAGGATGCGATCCTTGCCGCTGCTGACAGCAAGACTGGTGCGGCCCTTTTCGCCAAAGCCGCCGAGCAGGTCGAGCA
>NZ_RZRK01001464.1:0-549 GCF_003997835.1 Mesorhizobium sp. M7A.F.Ca.CA.004.12.1.1 | reverse complement strand
GTCTTGGCCGCGACAGCGTTGGCCGCAGCGGGCGTCTTGGCGCTGGGCGCTTCAGGCTGTGCCGTCGTCATGGCCTTCGCCTGCGTCTTGGACGCAGACGCTGCCTTCGCGGCAACCTTTGCACCATTTGCCGAAGCTTTTGCAGCCGGCGTCGCTTTTGCCGGCGCAGGCTTGGCTGGTTTCTTCGCCGCGGACGCCTTCGGCGCCGCAACGGGTTCCGCCGGCGCTGACGAGGTCACCACCGATTCGTCGGTCATTGCCGGAAAAACCGGCGCTGCTGGCGCTGCTTCCGGCGCGTTGACGCCAGGCATGGTCGTTGCACCGTTCTTCAACGGCTCGGCCGTTTGCGGGGTCGAAGCGACAGAGCTTGCCGGATCGGCTGCCGGCTTCGGCTTCATCGCCGCATCGACGCCGGAGCGAACGTCGGCCGCGGCCTGTTCGAACGGATTGAGCTGCTTCCTGATCTCAGCCATCGGGCTCATGCCCCTGAGCTCGTCGACGGACTTCTTGACGTCGTCGAGCTCGGCTTCCTTCAGCGCCTCGTTGAAC
>NZ_RZRK01001463.1:0-555 GCF_003997835.1 Mesorhizobium sp. M7A.F.Ca.CA.004.12.1.1 | reverse complement strand
GAATGGCGATGCCCACATCAGGCCGAGGCCGACCGAGGCACGCAACTTCATGCCGACCGAGTCCTGAGTGACGCCAGCGGTGTCGACCTTGCTTCCATAGAGCGTTGCCGCGTCCGCGAAGACCGCGCCACGCAAGCCAAAGCTCTCCGGAATGACCGGGAGCGGGAACTGGGCCTCTGCCGACGCATTGAAATAGGTCGTGCCGCCGAGATGGTCGCCAGTAGCAGTATCGACAGGACCGATGCCGCCATAGGCGAAGCCACGGATCATGCGATCGGTGCTCTGGAACTGATCGAAAATCCGCAGACCATCGCTGCCGTATCCTTCAACATGGCCAGCGCCACCTGAAATGAGCCCGACCAGGTCGTACTGCTCCGACAGCGTCTGGTAGATGCTGCCGCGGCCCGTGACTTTCACGAACTTGGCATCACCACCGAGGCCTGCGACTTCCACGGTCGTGGTGGCATAGATACCCTCGTGCGGGCTCTTCATATCGTCGATGGTGTTGTAGACCAGCCCGAGGCTGACCGACGACTTGATCCAAGGGCTTTGTTC
>NZ_RZRK01001462.1:0-569 GCF_003997835.1 Mesorhizobium sp. M7A.F.Ca.CA.004.12.1.1 | reverse complement strand
CCTTCCAGCTGGTCGAGAATTTCGGCCTCATCAACCGCCGCGACATCGCCGAGGAGATGAAGTCGCTCGACCAGGAAGGCCGCGCCACCCTTCGCCGGCTTGGCGTGCGCTTCGGCGCCTACCATGTCTTCGTGCCGGCGCTGATCAAGCCGGCGCCTGCCGGACTGGTGACGCTGTTGTGGGCGCTGAAGAACGACGGCAAGGACAAGCCGGGTTTTGGCGACGTGGTCCATGCGCTCGCCTCGGGTCGCACCTCGGTGGTGATCGACCCTGCTTTCGACAAGACGTTCTATAAGCTTGCCGGCTACCGCAATCTCGGCCGTCGCGCCGTGCGCATCGACATACTGGAACGGTTGGCGGATCTGATCCGTCCGGCGACCAACTGGAAGCCCGGCCTCGGCCAGCGCCCGGACGGCGCCTATGACGGCCAGTCCTTCATGGTGACGCCGCCGATGATGTCGATCCTCGGCGCCACCGCGGACGACATGGAAGAAATTCTCAAGGGTCTCGGCTATCGTGCCGAGCCTAAGCCGGCCGTCGAGGTCAAGGCGCGGCTCGAAGCGCAGGAC
>NZ_RZRK01001461.1:0-570 GCF_003997835.1 Mesorhizobium sp. M7A.F.Ca.CA.004.12.1.1 | reverse complement strand
TTGCGGCGCAAATACCGCTGCGTGTACGACCTGCTTCAGGCTCTTTCGAGCACGACCGGAATGACGTCGACAGCTTGCTCGCCAACCTGTCCCCCCGTGGTCTTGAGCACGCCGACGATCGGCGCCACGTCCGAATAGTCGCGGCCGTGGCCGACGGTGATATGGTCGTTGCTGGCCCGCATGCCGTTGGTCGGATCGAATTCCTGCCAGCCCGCATCGCGCCCGCACCAGACCTTGACCCAGGCATGCATGGCATCGGCGCCTTCCAGCCGGGGCTTGCCCTTCGGCGGGATGGTGCGCAAGAAGCCGCTGACATAGCCGGCCGGAATACCGAGCCCGCGCAGGCCGGCGATCATGATGTGTGAAAAGTCCTGGCAAACGCCGCGCTTCAACTTGAAGGCATCACTGGCCCGGGTCCGCACCGTTGTCGCTTCGCCGTCATAGGTGAAATCGCGATGGATGCGATTGCACAGGCTCACGGCCGTGCCGGCGGCGGAGCCGGCGATGCTGTCGCGTGCGTAAGCGGTGATCGCATCGTCGATGCCGGCATGGGTGCTGGCCGTCAGGAAG
>NZ_RZRK01001460.1:0-571 GCF_003997835.1 Mesorhizobium sp. M7A.F.Ca.CA.004.12.1.1 | reverse complement strand
TCGAAAATCCGGGCTCCAGTCAGGGCAAAGCGATCGCTCATACTGTCTCCGTCACCTTGCGAAGATTGCGCGGCGTGTCCGGGTCGAGACCGCGATGGCGGGCAAAGGCCTCGACGAACATGTAGAAGGAGACGATCAGCGTCAGCGGATCGGTCAGCGGGTGGCCAGTGGCGACATGCGGCAGGCGCACGGCGCGTTTGGCAAGCGCCGAGGTGACGAACACCGGCGCGCCCTTGGCCGCCAGGCTGTCGGCGGCCTCGGCAATGGACGGTTCGGAGGCGTCGCGCGCGGCCAGCGCCAGCACCGGAAAATCGGGACCGATCAGCGCCAGCGGGCCGTGCATGACCTCGGCGGCGCTGTAGGCCTCGGCATGCATGCCGCAGGTCTCCTTGAATTTCAGCGCCGCCTCATTGGCCATCGCCGCCGACGGTCCGCGGCCGAGGATGAACAGCGACTTCTGCTTCTCGATCGTCTCGGAGAGCACGCTCATCCAGTCGCAGGCGATCGCCTTGCCGAAATGCTCCGGCAGGCGGGCAAGTGCGGCCAACAGCGCGGCGTCGCCCGTGGCAGG
>NZ_RZRK01000145.1:0-10059 GCF_003997835.1 Mesorhizobium sp. M7A.F.Ca.CA.004.12.1.1 | reverse complement strand
CGTCAGGGGTTTGCGGGTTCTCGGCTTCGACAGGGTAGGCGAGCTTCTGCAGCAGCCGCGCGCGCCACTGACGTTGCGCTTCGGGCCGGAACTCGGCCGCCGGCTTGACCAGGCTGCTGGACGCCTCGCCGAGCCGATTGAGCCGGTGCGATCAGCGGATGTGGTCGAAGTCCAACGTGCCTTTGGCGAGCCCATCGGTGCGGCCGAGACAATCGCGCGCTATGTCGGCAAGCTTGTTCAAGCGCTGTGTGTCGATCTCGAGACCAAGGGCCTCGGGGCCCGGCGGCTCGACCTGCTGCTCTACCGCGTCGACAACCGCATCGAAGCCGTTCGCGTCGGCATGGCCTTGCCTGTCCGCGATGTGAAGCGGCTGACACGGTTGCTCTGCGACAAGATCGAGATGGTCGATCCGGGTTTCGGCATCGAGTTGATGCGCCTGTCCGCGCCCTTGGCGGAATCACTCGCCCCCAGGCAGACCGTTTCGTCGCTGATCGAGCAACGGGATGCAGACATCTCGGATTTGATCGACACACTCGGCAACCGTGTCGGTGAGGAAAAGCTCTATCGGTTTACCCCGGTTGCCAGCGATGTGCCCGAGCGTTCTTTCCGGCGTGTAGCCGCTGCATCCGCTGAGACCGGCGACGCATGGCCAGACCATTGGCCGCGTCCGGCTCGCTTGTTTGCCGTGCCGGAGCCGATCGAGGCCATTGCGCTGCTACCGGACCATCCTCCGGCGAGCTTCACCTGGAAAGGCATCCGTCGACGGATCAAGCGCGCCGATGGTCCCGAGCGGGTTTTCGGCGAATGGTGGAAGCGCGACGCCGAGCTAACTGCCGTGCGCGACTATTTCCAGGTCGAGGACGAAGCCGGCGAGCGGTTCTGGATTTATCGCGCAGGCGACGGCGAGGATACCGCGACCGGCTCGCATCGCTGGTTCCTGCACGGCATCTTCGGATGAACGCGTGCTATGTCGAGCTGCAATGCACCTCGCATTTTTCCTTTCTGCGGGGCGCGAGTTCCTGTGAGGAACTGTTCGCGCAAGCAGCCAGCATGGGAATGCCCGCCCTTGCCATCTGTGATCGCAACAGTCTGGCCGGCATTGTCCGCGCGCACGAGGCTGCAAAGGCAACCGGCGTCAGGCTGATCGTCGGCTGCCGGCTGGATCTGGTGGAAGAGATTTCCATCCTGGTCTACCCGACCGGTCGCGCGGCCTACTCGCGGCTGTGCCGCTTGCTGTCGCTGGGCAAGAAGCGTGGCGGCAAGGCGAAATGCGTGCTGCATTGGGCTGACGTTGTCGCCTATGGCGAGGGGCTCCTTGCAGTGCTCGTGCCCGACCAGGCCGACGACGAATGCGCGCTCTGGCTCAGGCGGTTGCGCGAGGCATTTGGCGATCGCGCCTATATGGCGCTGACGTTGCGGCGCCGTCCCAACGAGGCGCTGCGGCTGCACGATCTGGCCAATCTTGCCGGACAGGCGCACGTGCCAACGGTTGTCACCAATGATGTCCTGTTCCACGAACCGTCACGGCGCATCCTGCAGGACGTCGTCACCTGCATCCGGCACAATGTGATGATCGATGATGCCGGGTTTCGGCGCGAGCGGCACGCCGACCGATATCTGAAGCGGCCCGATGAAATGGCACGGCTGTTCAGCCGCTCCCCCGAAGCGCTCACGCGGACGATCGAGATCGCCGAGCGCTGCCGGTTCTCATTGGACGAGCTTGCCTATCAATATCCCGAGGAGCGGATGCTGCCGGGTCTGACACCGCAGCAAGCCTTGGAGAAACTCACCTGGGAGGGCGCGACGGAGCGCTTTCCCGAGGGCGTGCCGGACAAGGTCGTTGGCACGCTCAGGCACGAGTTGCAGCTCATCGAGAAGCTGCAATACGCGCCGTATTTTCTGACGGTCAACTCGATCGTTCGCTTTGCCCGCAGCCAGGGCATTCTCTGCCAGGGCAGGGGATCAGCAGCCAACAGCGCCGTCTGCTATGTGCTCGGCATCACCTCGATCGATCCCGACCGCAATGACCTGCTGTTCGAACGCTTCGTCTCGGAGGAGCGGCGTGAGCCGCCTGACATCGATGTCGATTTCGAGCATGAGCGTCGGGAAATCGTCATGCAATGGGTGTTCGAAACCTATGGCCGCGAACACGCCGCGCTCTGCTCGACGGTCATCCGCTATCGCTCGAAGGGCGCCTTGCGCGATGTCGGCAAGGCGCTTGGACTGCCCGAAGACCTCATCAAGATGCTGTCCTCGCAAGTGTGGGGCTGGTCGGACGAAGGCGTCCAGCCGAAACATGCCGAGGAGCTGAACCTCAACCTCGGCGACCGTCGCCTGCGTCTGGCGCTGGACTTGGCCAGGCAGCTGATCGGCGCGCCGCGGCATTTGTCGCAACATCCGGGCGGCTTCGTCCTGACCCGCGACAGGCTCGACGATCTGGTGCCGATCGAGCCAGCCGCGATGAAGGATCGTCAGGTTATCGAATGGGACAAGGACGACATCGACGCGTTGAAGTTCATGAAGGTGGACGTGCTGGCGCTCGGCATGCTGTCCTGCATGAAGCGCGGTTTCGATCTGCTGGCCGAGCACAAGGGCATCACTCTTGATCTCGCGACGATCCCTGCCGAGGATCCACGCACCTATGCGATGATCCGCAAGGCCGATACGCTCGGCACCTTCCAGATCGAATCCCGCGCCCAGATGTCGATGCTGCCGCGCATCAAGCCGCGTACTTTCTACGATCTCGTCATCGAAGTGGCGATTGTCCGGCCGGGTCCCATCCAGGGCGACATGGTGCACCCCTATCTGCGCCGCCGTGAAGGCAAGGAAGACGTCGTCTATCGCAAGCCAGAGCTGGAAAAGGTGCTCGGAAAAACACTGGGCGTGCCGCTGTTCCAGGAGCAGGCGATGCGGGTGGCGATTGAATGCGCCGGCTTCACGCCAGGCGAAGCGGACCAGTTGCGCCGCGCCATGGCGACCTTCAAACACACCGGTGGCGTTTCCAGCTTCGGCGCCAAGCTGATCGGCGGCATGGTGAAGAACGGCTACGAGCGCGAGTTCGCCGAAAAGACCTTCAAGCAGCTCGAAGGCTTCGGCAGCTATGGCTTTCCCGAAAGCCATGCCGCCAGCTTCGCCCTGATCGCCTACGCCTCGTCCTGGATGAAATGCCATCACCCCGATGTCTTCTGCGCCGCTCTTCTCAACGCTCAGCCGATGGGCTTCTACGCGCCGGCGCAGATCGTTCGCGATGCACGTGACCATGGCGTCGAAGCGCGCCCTGTCTGCATCAACGCCTCGCGTTGGGATTGCACGCTCGAGCCCACCGCCGATGACGGTCGGTTCGCTGTCCGGCTTGGTCTGCGCATGGTCCGGGGTCTTGCCAACGCCGATGCTGCGACCATTGTCATCGCACGCGCAGACCAGCCCTTTGCGTCGGTGGATGACCTCTGGCACCGCGCCGGTGTTCCTGCTGCCTCTCTGGTTGAACTCGCCCAGGCTGACGCTTTCCAACCATCCCTATTGCTGGCGAGGCGTGAGGCCCTGTGGGCGATCAAGGCACTGCGCGACGAACCGCTGCCACTGTTTGCGGCGGCCTCCGGCCGCGAGCAGCGGACGGTATCGGAGATCCAGGAGCCCCTTGTCGCGCTGCGTGCGATGACCGCCGGCGGCGAAGTGGTCGAGGACTATGGACATGTTGGACTGACCCTGCGCGACCATCCTGTTTCCTTCCTGCGCGCCGACCTGGGGCGCAAGCGCATCGTCTCGTGTCGCGAGGCCATGCAGGCGCGCGACGGGCACTGGCTGGAGGCGGCTGGCCTCGTGCTGGTCCGCCAACGACCTGGCTCGGCCAAGGGCGTCATGTTCATCACAATCGAGGATGAGACGGGCATTGCCAATCTGGTCGTGTGGGTCAAGGTCTTCGAAAAATATCGCAGGGTCGTGCTCGGCGCCGGCATGATTGGCGTTTATGGTCGCATCCAAAGGGAAGGCGAGGTGGTCCATCTTGTCGCTCATCGTTTGAGCGATCTTTCCGCCGATCTGGCCAGCGTTGGCGATCGTGAGTCTGCCTTTCCCCTGCCGCATGGCCGCGGCGACGAATTCCATCATGGCAGCCCGACGCCCGATCCGCGCGGCATGCCGAAGGGGCCGAGGCCGCGGAATATTATCGATCCCTATCTGCACATCGACCAGATCAAGGTGAAGACACGGGATTTCAAATAGGGCGGTGCAAGAACGGGTCTGCCGAACAATGGCTGGGTTCGTCGACACGCATGGGCGATCGCTCAATCGGTGCTTCTGTCATTTTTCAGAGAAAGGCCTTGAACGCTGCTGCGAGAGCGGCGGGGTTTTTTTCGGCGACATGGTGCCCGCTCCTGATTCCGTAGCCCCCCACGTCGTCGGCCCAGTGCTTCCAGATGGCAACCGGATCGCCATAAATCTGCTCCAAATCGTCGTCGAGTGACCAAAGACAGAGCATCGGACAGCGCACCTCCTGCCGGCATCTCGATCTTCGCGGTCGTGGCGATGGTCGATCCTTATGCCAGCGCGGTAGTCTTCGACCATGCCATGGACGATGGCTGGATCGTGGATGAATGAAACCAATTCGTCATAGGCATCGTGTCCCATCTCATCTGGCCGCAAGTCACTATACCATGCCATCGGGTCTGCCAGGATGGCCCGTTCCGGCTTCTCGGGTTGAGCAAAGAAGAACCAGTGGTACCAATCGCGGGCAAAGTTCCAGTCGGCCCGTTCCAGATGCTCGATAACTGGCAACCCATCCACGGCAATCAGCTTTCGCACCAGGTCGGGATGGTCCATCGCCATTCTGAAAGCGACCAGACTTCCACGATCATGCCCGGCGACGAAGAAAGCGTGGTGGCCCAACCTTTCCATCACCTCCACCAGCGCCGAAGCCTTTGCCCGCTTGGACGAGAACCTGCTCTCGGGGTCATCGGCCGGTACGTAGGAGCGACCGAAGCCCGGAAGGTCGGGGCACACGATCCTGAAATCTGCTGACAGCAAGTCCGCGACCTGGCCCCACGTCATATGCGCGAGAGGATGGCCATGGATCAGAAGCAGAGGCGGCCCAGATCCGCCATGCCGAAGCCTTGTCGGCCCGCCCTCGGTTTCCATCATTTCAAGCACGAAGTTGTCGAACATTGGCCATCCTCAAAAACGGGCTGTTGTCGGCTTGAAGAACTCCTTCAGCATGGAATGGTTCGGGACCGGCCAATCGCGACTGCAGATCGTTTCGGCTCCCGGTTAGCTTTCGCTCAGGGTCCATTCTGGACGCGCGAGTGGCTACAAGGCGGATCTAACGGAGCAGGCCCTCGTCGTCGAACGCGTCCCAGCCCTTCAACTTGGGCCGGGGAGCGTCATCTCTGGGGTTATTCCCGGCGCCGCGAACCTTCTCGCTACCCTTTCCCGCCCGCGTCAGGGCAGCCTTGCCGGCGCCACGTCGCCTGTTCTCTGTAACTTGCTGCGCGTCTTCTTCGCGCCAAAGGCTTGGCAGATCACGATCAAGGATGTCCTCGATGTGCTTGGGATCGAACACGTGGAAGGTGACGGCCTTGGATCGACCGCGCATCTTCACGGTGCGGGTGCCAATGCTTTGCAGCCGTCCGTCTTTCAGCCACTTGTGACGCTCACGCGAAGAAATTGCGAGGATGTCCTCCGCCTCGCGCGGCAGGACCGGGAGTACTTCGATGGTTTCCAGGGTCTTGGCGATCTTGTTCGAGGCGGCCTCGAACTCTTCGGCATCGTCTTCGCGCATCCGCAATGTGATGCGACCCGTCTCGGCTTTGATGTACTTCCTCACCGCCCATGGCAGGCGGGCACGTATTTCACGCTCGATACCTTTCGTGCGCACCGACGAGCCAAGCGTGGCTGATGGCGGAAGTGGCCACTCGGCAATCAATGACAACGAGGTGCTGACGCTTTGGCCCGAGCCGCGATCTCGAGGGGCCGCAATTGCCGCAGCGATGCCGCTAAGAATCTTCCGTGTTTGCGCAAAACGCACCGGCATCTGAGCTAGTCGCTTCCTTGTCGCACGGTTTCTACCGCCAGCGACCCGGCCGGCAGGGCCTTCAACAGCTCCACCTCGGGTTTCGTGAGGTAGATCCATGCCGCCCAATCGTCCGGGCGCAGAACCACAATCTGGCGATTGTGGATGGGCGCCACGTCCGGGCCGGGTTCCGTCGTCAGCATAGCGAACGTCGGGGGCTTGTTGCCTTCGCCATCGCGCCACAGGCCGGCGATCGCCATGAACGAGGCGCCGTTGAGCGTGAAGCGATGCTTAGCCTTTGGAGACTTCTTTCCGGTGAATTCGAAGAAAGCCGACGCCGGAATAAGGCAGCGCTTGCTGTTGGAGAAGTTCCGTCCTTCCGAGCGGAAGTTGAAGATCGGCCCGCCTTTGGGCCCGGAGGGCGGAAAGGCAAAGGTCATGCGCGTGAGTTCGATCGTGTCGCCGGCGGCGCGCATGATCGGGGCGGGATCACTGATGCGGATGTCATCCGCCTGCGGCAAATCCAGTTCGGTTTGATGGGTGGGAATGTCGAGCGCCAGCAATTGCATCATCCTGCAATATTCGGCCCAGGCGATATGCTGCTCATAGTCGTTGCACATGGCTGCCCACGCTTTCAGTCAGTTGATGACTTATAACAAATAACGCGGCTTGGCTGCGGCGCCACCATCGCGAGATTTTCCGCTATGCCCGAAATCTCGCGATCTGCTTGAGCATCGCGCGGTTTGTCGGTGATGACATCGCCGTGGCTCGCTCAAGGTCAGGCTCATCAGACCATCTTCGGAAAGCCGCGCCCAGCGCCTGGCCGTCCTTGACAAAGAACCACTTGCCAACAAGCGGCATGCTGGGCCGGTCGACGCCAAAGCCAAGCACACGCGCTATAATGTGGGGCACCAATTTGCGACGGCCTTCACCCATACGGGCTTCCATGCCTGACGTGAGATCGGCCACGCCGATGCTACTTCCTGCCGCCGTTGGGTACCGAGACGGGTCGATGAGAGTGAGAGTGCAGACCGGGTTTGCCGTGACGGGTTGAAGGTCGGGAGAGAGGCTCCTGGCGCCCGTCGCGGAGAACCGCGATGCCCAGAAACACCGCTAGCGCCCGTTCCGGCAACGACCGGCCAGGCCTCTATACGGCAATCACCGACAAGATCATCGCCGAGTTGGAAGCCGGACGCATTCCATGGGTGCAGCCCTGGGGCACGGCGGCGGCAAAGGCGCCGCTCGCCATGCCGGAAAACGCGTCGACCCACCGTCGCTACTCCGGCATCAACATTCTGATCCTGTGGGGCGCGGTCATCGAGCACGGTTTTACCGGCCAGAGCTGGCTGACATTCCGCCAGGCGCTTGGGCTCGGCGGCAACGTCAGGAACGGAGAACATGGGACGACCATCTTCTACGCCGACCGCTTCGTGCCCGACGATGAGCGTAACCGAGCCCGCGAGAGCGGGCACGAAGCACAGCCGGTCCCATTCCTCAAACGCTTCACAGTCTTCAACGCCGATCAATGCGAGAACCTTCCGGAGGACGTCGCCGCCGTCGCACCACCGCCTCCGCCGGGCATGATCGAACCGCAAGCAGAGGCGCTGATCCGGGCCACCGGCGCGGATTTTCGGATCGGAGGCAGCCGCGCCTTCTACAGCCCTGCGAGCGACTTCGTGCAGGTCCCGCCGCCAGCCGCCTATTTCGAACCCATCAACTGGCACCGTACCGCGTTCCATGAACTGGGGCATTGGTCGGGTCATTCCTCCCGCCTCGGGCGTGATATGGCCGGTTCCTTCGGCTCGAAATCCTACGCGCGGGAGGAACTGGTGGCTGAGATGGCCGGGGCCTTTGTCTGCGCTTCTCTCGCCATCGTGCCGACGGTGCGCCATGCCGACTACATCGGCTCGTGGCTGGCGGTCCTGCGCGAGGACAATCGCGCCATTGTCCGTGCCGCCAGCGCCGCCTCGAAGGCCGCCGAATTCATCCTCGGCTTCCAGCCTGGCGTGGATCAGCAAGCCACCGCGGCAGCGGCGAACGACAAACGGGAAGCGGCGTGGTGAGCCACGCAGAACCGGAGTCGGACCGCGCTTCGCCGGCTTCCCGGTTCGGTGGCCAGGAGAGTGAGAGGGGTGCCGGTATTTCATGACGGGTTTGGGTCGAGAGAGAGGCTCTCGGCCACCGTCGCGGAGAAAACACCATGGCTACTGCCGTTCAAAAGATCACCTTGTCGTCCTCGCGCGACATCCCTTTCAACAAGTTGGTGCTCGCCCAGAGCAACGTCCGGCGCATCAAGGCCGGCGTCTCGATCGAGGATCTGGCGGCTTCGATCGCCCGCCGGGGCCTGATCCAGAGCCTCCATGTTCGTCCCCTGCTCGATGCCGGCGGCGACGAGACAGGCATATTCGAGGTGCCGGCCGGCGGTCGCCGCTACCGCGCTCTCGAAATGCTCGTGAGCCAGAAGCGGCTTGCCAGGACCGCACCCGTTCCTTGTGTCATGGGCAACAACGCTGTCCTGGCGGAGGAAGTTTCGCTGGCCGAGAACATCGATCGCGTCCCACTTCATCCATTGGATGCCTATCGCGCGTTCAAGGACATGCGCGACAAGGGCATGTCGGAGGAGGAGATTGCCGCCGCTTTCTTCATCTCCGTCACCATCGTCAAGCAGCGCCTGAAGCTCACCGCCGTGTCGCCGGCGCTGCTCGATGTCTATGCCGACGCCGGAATGACGATCGCTCAACTCGAAGCGTTCTCGGTCAGTGACGACCACGCAAAACAGGAGCAAGTGTGGGAGGCGATCAACAACAGCTGGTCGAAAGAGCCATACCAGATTCGCCGCATGTTGACGGAGAACACTGTCCGCGCTTCCGACAAGCGTTCCGTGTTCGTTGGGCTCGATGCCTATGAGGCAGCTGGCGGCCAGGTGCTGCGTGACCTCTTCCAGTCGGATGACGGCGGATGGCTCCAAGACGCGCTGCTGCTCGACCGTCTTGTCGCCGAAAAGCTCCAGCTCACGGCTGATGAAATTGCCAATGAGGGCTGGAAGTGGATCGAGGTCGCGGTGAGCTTTCCCTACGGCGCCGCGAACGGCTTGCGTGAACTCCACGGCACGCCCGTTGACTTGACCGACGAGGAGCAGGCAACGCTCGGGGCGCTGCGTGACGAGTTCGACAAGCTGCAGGCGGAATACGAAGAGGCGGACGAGTTGCCCGATGAGATCGACCAGCGGTTTGGCGAGCTTGAAGCCGCCATTTGTGCGCTGGAGGCGCGCCCCGTCCACTTCGATCCGGTCGACATTGCAAAAGCGGGTGTCTTTCTCAGCGTTGACGCCGATGGATCGCTTCTCGTCGAGCGTGGCTATGTGAAGCCGGAGGACGAAGCTTCCGTTGCGCCCGATGGCGAGAGTGACTTCGGGGCCGGGGGAACCGACGATGGGGCGACGTCGGTCCAGCGGGCGGTAATTACCATCGGCGGCCAGCCAGCTCAGCCGCAGGATGATGAGGAGGATGGCATCAAGCCCTTGCCGGATCGCCTGATCATGGAACTGACCGCCGAGCGCACGCTGGCGCTACGCGACAAGCTCGCGAACGATCCGGCGATCGCCTACCTTGCCGTGCTCCACAAGTTCGTGCGCGACGTGTTTTCCCGCTACAGATCACAGGGTGTCGCGATGGAAGTCTCTGTCCGCGGCACGGTTTTCTCGGCCCAATCTGCCGAGCTTCGCGACACGCCTTACGCGCACGCGGTCGAAGTCCGCCACGCGGCCTGGGAAACCCGTTTGCCTGGGGGGGTCGACGACCTCTGGGATGCGCTTGCGGCGCTTACTGACGACGAGCGAGCCGCGCTTTTTGCCCATTGTGCATCCTTCGGCGTGAACGCCCTTTATGAAAAGGCCGATCGCTATGGGAACGGCGCTATCTCG
This sequence comes from Mesorhizobium sp. M7A.F.Ca.CA.004.12.1.1, assembly GCF_003997835.1. NCBI lineage: Bacteria > Pseudomonadati > Pseudomonadota > Alphaproteobacteria > Hyphomicrobiales > Phyllobacteriaceae > Mesorhizobium > Mesorhizobium sp. M7A.F.Ca.CA.004.12.1.1. Next base: position 133 of record NZ_RZRK01000145.1, on the reverse strand, counting down.
GCACATGGCGTGCAGGAGCGTCTCACTGAGGCCGATCACCTGGCCCGGGTAGTCGGCCTCGACATGGTCGATGCCGGTTGGCGGCCGACGGTCGGCAACTATCTCGGGCGCGTCACCAAGGCACGTATTATCG
>NZ_RZRK01001459.1:0-579 GCF_003997835.1 Mesorhizobium sp. M7A.F.Ca.CA.004.12.1.1 | reverse complement strand
GTGACGATCACTGCTTTGGCGCGGACGGTGCCGCGATCGGTGACGCAGGCGACGCCGGGCACGTCCCACAGGATCTTGCGCACCGGCGTCGACAGTTCGACCGGCACGCCGGCGCCGAAACGCGCCACCAGCGCGCCAAGGCCCTCCTTGCTGAAGTAGTTCGGGTCGAGATCGGCCGCGGCCTGGAAGTCCAGGATCGAGATTTCGTCCTCGTCGGCACCGAAATCCATCGGCCCGGCGAAGGTGGCGGCGGCGCGCGGCGCATGGCCTTTTGCCAAAAGCGCCGAAAGACGATCGTCATCTCCGTCCTTCACTTCATGCCTGGCCAGCAGTTCGAACAGCTTTGCGTCGGCGGCCTTCATGTCGGCTTCTTCCGCTTCGCTCGCCTTGCGCTCGCGGTAGTAGAGATGATCAACGTTCATGTCGTGATGATGCAACGTCCAGCCTGCCGCCTGGGCTTCGGGAAAATAGGGATTGCGGTCGGCGGCATGCAGCCAGGCGCAGCCGATGTCGAAAGGCACGCCGAAATGCTGGTCGCTGGTCCAGGCTCGCCCGCCGATTCGGTCCATCGCTTCGAGC
>NZ_RZRK01001458.1:0-581 GCF_003997835.1 Mesorhizobium sp. M7A.F.Ca.CA.004.12.1.1 | reverse complement strand
TCTATGCCCTGGCCGAAGCGACCGCGCCGAAATGCACATCGCCGGCGGCGATCGTCCGAACCGAACCTTCATCGTCGCGGATCACGAAACGGCAGTCCTCGTCAATGGTCTCAAACACCCCACGCACCACATTACCGTCAATTCTGACAGCAACTTCGCCGCCGAGCCCCGCAGCACGATCAAGCCAGCGTCGCCTGACGGCGGCAAGTCCGCGCCCCTCGTCCCACAATCGGGCATTCTCGCTCCATGCATCCGACAGCGCCAGGAACAGTGTTTCCGCATCGCATGCCGCGCCCAGCGCGCTGAGTGATGTTGCGGGATAGGGCAAATCCTCGGGGTATGCCACCACATTGACGCCGATGCCGACCGCCACCGCGAAACGGCCGCCTTCCAGGATTGCCGATTCCAGCAGGATGCCGGCCAGCTTGGCGCCGGAGGCGAGCACGTCGTTCGGCCATTTCAGTTCGAAACGGTTCTTTCCTTCGCTGCCGCCGTCGAGGCCGATGGCGATCCGGCCCTTCGGCACCACGGCGTCGAGCGCATCGGCCAGCGCCAGTCCGGCGACGAAGCCCAGCGTCGCG
>NZ_RZRK01001457.1:0-581 GCF_003997835.1 Mesorhizobium sp. M7A.F.Ca.CA.004.12.1.1 | reverse complement strand
GCCGAGTATCTGCGGCGTGCCGAGCGCCGCGTGCGTCTCGGCCTGGTGCTGGCTGAAATCGGCGAGAAGGCCGGCGTGACCGTATCGGACGAAGAGCTGCAGCGCGGCCTGTTCGAGCAGGTGCGCCGCTATCCGGGCAACCAGCAGCAGGAAGTCTTCGAGTTCTACCGCAACAACCCGGAAGCGTTGAACACGCTGCGGGCGCCGATGTTCGAGGAAAAAGTGGTCGACCATCTGCTCGGTCAGATTTCGGTCACCGACGTCAAGGTCAGCAAGGAAGAGCTGATGGCCGACGACGAAGAGGACGAGACCTCCGTCAAGGCGAAGCCGGCGAAGAAAGCCGCCGCCAAGAAGGCCGACGCCAAGAAGGCCGACGACGCGGAAGAGCCCAAGAAGAAGGCCGCGCCGAAGAAGAAGGCCGCCGAATAACACCAGCGCTCCGCTGAAACAGGAAGGCCGCCCTCCAGGCGGCCTTTTTCGTTGCCAAACTGCAACAGCCGCCATGCTTCGCGAGCGACGGCCTGTGGCGACCAAGCTTTGATCATTATCTGCGCTTCTATTGCAAGCCGCTTGGTTGTTGG
>NZ_RZRK01001456.1:0-583 GCF_003997835.1 Mesorhizobium sp. M7A.F.Ca.CA.004.12.1.1 | reverse complement strand
TCGGATGCCTGCGCCACCATTACGCAGGAACGCCACGACATCGCGCTCAAGGCCTTCGGCGGCTACTGCTGGGTGGCCGATACCGACACGGTCGTCGGCCGCTTCAACGCTTTGGGAAAACCGGCATGACATCGACTGTCGAGCCTCTGGTTGCCGTCGTCACCACGGATCTCTCCGCCGTCACGCGGGGCCGCTTCGTTGCCGAAGGCAAGTTGCAGAAGACCGCCACGACCGGCGTCGGTTGGCTGCAGGCCAATCTGTCGCTGACGCCGTTCAACTCGATCGTCGATCCCAACCCCTGGGGCTCGTCGGGCGACCTGCGGCTTATCCCCGATCTCAAGGCGCGCTTTCGCACGACACGTACCGGATCGGCGACGCCGTTCGACATGGTCGCCGGCGACATCGTCGAGCTCGATGGCAGCCCATGGCTCGGCTGCACCCGCACGATGCTCAAAGAGGCGCTGGCCGATTTGAAAGCCGCAACCGGCCTGTCGGTCATCGCCGCCTTCGAGCATGAATTCAATGTCGCCGACGGCGGCTTCGCGCCGGCGCATTCGATGTCTTTCGCCGCATTGCGCCGCAC
>NZ_RZRK01001455.1:0-588 GCF_003997835.1 Mesorhizobium sp. M7A.F.Ca.CA.004.12.1.1 | reverse complement strand
GGACCGATGCTGCCATGAAGGACGGCAAAAACCTTCGATGGTGCGCAGGGCAAAGCCCGCAAGGGTGAAAACCGGCGTGGTCCCGAACGGACGCTGCTCTCGGGCGGCGGACTGGCAGGACCGTCAAAATCAAGGCCGGCAAGGCGCGACGACTTTACGGAAGTTGCTGCCGCGACCGTGTCCTGATCTGACAGGGAGGCGCTGGGAGAAATCCCGGCGCCGACTGCCTTTTTGCCCCTCGATATCCTTCGCCGGCGATCTCGCGGGCGCCGCTTCACCGCGCGCCAAAATCAGCTAGTATCCCAGCGTCAGAGTCTGTTTTCAGGCGGACTCTTCGAGGGGACACTTCATGACGCTCATCCAGAAGCTTGCCGTCGCCTATGCCTTCCTGTTCTTCGGCGTCGTCGCCATCGGCTACATACCGGCGTTCAACGACGCCGACGGCAATCTGTTCGGCCTGTTCTCGCTGCAATGGTATGACGACCTGCTGCACGCCTTCTCCGGCGTCTGGGCTCTGGCCGCCGCCTTCATCTCGCACCGCCAGGCGGTGTTCTATTTCAAGCTGTTCGGTTCGGTCTACCTGTTCGA
>NZ_RZRK01001454.1:0-588 GCF_003997835.1 Mesorhizobium sp. M7A.F.Ca.CA.004.12.1.1 | reverse complement strand
CCACCGCATAGCGCGAATAGGCCGAGATATCGACGAGACCGGCGGCGCGCCGCACCTGCAGCGCCTCGTCGCCGACGATGTCGAAGGCGTTGGAGCGCCGCAGCGTCGTGTTCTCGGCAAATTCCATCGGCGCGAAATAGGCCGGGATTTCCAGTCCCCAGGAAGCCGTCCATTCGCATCCCGCCGCGCTCATGCCGTCATAGGCACCCGGACGTTTCAGCGGCCGGCCGGCGGGCAGTCGTTCATTGGGAAAGGTCATCACGAAGCGGCGCGAATAGAACTGGCGCGTCGTCTGCCTGAGATATTCCCGGTTGGCGGCGAAGGCGCCGTAGCGAGCGATGTCCATGCCGAAGATGTCGGCCTGCGGTTCGCCGAAAATCATCCACTCGGCCAGCGACTTGCCGACGCCGCCGCCCTGGCTGAAGCCGGCCATGACGCCGCAGGCAACCCAGTAGTTCCTCAGCCCGCGCACCGGCCCGACAATCGGATTGCCGTCCGGCGTGAAGGTGAAGGCGCCGTTGACCCATTTGCGGATGCCGGCCGTCGCCAGGCAAGGAAAGCGCTCATGCGCCTTGGCGAGTTCGGGGC
>NZ_RZRK01001453.1:0-591 GCF_003997835.1 Mesorhizobium sp. M7A.F.Ca.CA.004.12.1.1 | reverse complement strand
CACTTGAAATTGCTACTCGACACCCATTTGCTGCTGTGGGCGGCTGGCGAACCGGATCGGCTAACACCTGCGGCTCTCGCCGAGATTGAGGACCCCGAGAACGAATTGCTGTTCAGTCCCGCCAGCCTTTGGGAGATCGCAATCAAACGAGGACTGGGACGGGATGATTTCCAGGTCGATCCCCGTTTGCTCCGGCGAGGCCTATTCGACAATGGCTATCACGACTTGCCGATCACCAGTGAACATGCCCTCGCCATCGACGGACTTCCGGCGATCCACAAGGATCCCTTCGATCGAATCCTGGTCGCCCAGGCAACCATTGAGGGGATTACCTTGCTGACGATGGACGATCTTGTCGCCCGTTATCCCGGTCCTATCCGAAAGCTCTGACACCTTGGTAAACTGCGTGACTCGCGCGCCACACAGCTTCCTTTTTCGGCAAAGCGGGGGTTCGCATCGTCCCGCTTCAAGTCTAAGACCGAAACATGGATTCCTCGGCCGAGCAGCCATCCCCGGACCTGCCCACACTCGAGCGCATGGCGCGGATGCGCAAGCTCTGGCAGTGGCTTGCCCTGCTGGTTGTTTCCCTGC
>NZ_RZRK01001452.1:0-594 GCF_003997835.1 Mesorhizobium sp. M7A.F.Ca.CA.004.12.1.1 | reverse complement strand
GTCTACGGCTTCATCTTCCTGCCGGTCGTCGTGCTGGTGCTGTTTTCGCTGCAGGCGACGTCGTTCCCGATCCCGCCCTTCACCGGCCCGTCGCTGCGCTGGTACGATGCGGTTCTTTCGGACACGCGGCTGACCTCGGCGCTGGTCAACTCGCTGCTGGTGGCATCCATCTCCTCGCTCGCAGCCGTCACGCTCGGCTTTCTCTCCGCCTGGGGCTTTGCCCGCTTCGTCCTGCCTGGCTCCGGCCTGCTGCGCGGGCTGATCACCCTGCCGCTGACGGTCAGCTATCTCATCATCGGGATGGGGCTGCTGGTGCTGTTCAACTGGGCCGGCGTGCCGAAATCGCTGCTTGCCGCCGGCATCGGCCATGTCGTGATCAACCTGCCGCTGTGCTTTGCCATCATCTACAGCCAGATGGGCGACCACCAGATCAACATCGAGCGTGCCGCGCGCGACCTCGGCGCGCCGGAATGGAAGGTGCTGCTGCTGATCACCGTGCCGGTCATGGCGCCGGCCATTTTCGCAGCTTTCTTCCTGTCGATGACCTTCTCCTGGGACGAGTTCGTGATCTCCTTCCTGCTCACCCGCTTCGAC
>NZ_RZRK01001451.1:0-595 GCF_003997835.1 Mesorhizobium sp. M7A.F.Ca.CA.004.12.1.1 | reverse complement strand
CGGTTAATCGCTCGCCTTTGACGCCTAGCGAAATCCTGACATTGCGCCGACCGCAGGCGAACAATCGATCCGGGCAGTTGCCGCGATGAATGGAGAACTGATGGAGCATCGAAAGCCTCACCGCGCGCCGCTGCCGTTCCACGCCTACTCGTCCTTCAACAAGAGGGGCGGGAAGGCGGTCGACATCGTGACCAGGCGCCGCAACAAGGCGCTCGACATGTACCAGGAGATGAGCACCTACGAGACCATTGCAGAGTCTCTAGACATTTCGCCTACCACAGTCGTCCAATACGTGAAGCGAGCCCGAGACAAGGGTGATGTCAGGGCAAAGCGGCCCTTCAAACACCGGGGCCGGCTCCTCGCCCTCCAAAGGCGGAAAGCGATCAACGACATGAAGGCGCTAGGCATGTCAGCCCGACAGATTTCGAAGCAGCTCGGCATCAATGTGCGGCTTGTGCAGATCAGGCTGAAGGAGTCGGGCAATGGCACGGCCAAGTGAGTTCACCCAGGAGATAGCCGATACCATTTGCCAGAGCCTGGCAGAGGGGAACAGCCTGCGGTCGATCTGTGAAGCCGACGACATGCCGTCGAAAGC
>NZ_RZRK01001450.1:0-596 GCF_003997835.1 Mesorhizobium sp. M7A.F.Ca.CA.004.12.1.1 | reverse complement strand
GCCGCGTCGATGTCGGCGGCATTGGCGTCCGAGACCTTGGCCAGCAGCTTGCCGGAGGAGGGCTCGCTGGTCTCGAAGGTCTTGCCGCCGGACGCGGCTTTCCAGTCGCCGCCGATGAACAGCGCCTTGGAAAAATCGCGCGCGGCAAGCCAGGCGTCGGCCTCGTTGCGGGCTTCCGGCGCCGTCAGGAACAGGATGTTGTCCTGGATCGGATTACCGCTTCCAAGCGCCTGAGCCGCTGCGGCGACCGAGCGTTGATTGAAGGTGCTGGCAACATCGGCAAACGCCGTCGATGTGCGGCTGATATCGAGATAGACATTGTTGGCATCGTAGACGAGCTGGAAATCGACGAAGGGCGTCGCGTCTGTCGCCAGAGCCCCCGTCAGCCCGCCATAGGTGCCGCTTACGCCGCCTGCTGCGGAGAGCAGAGTATATCGGGCATCGACCGATAGCGTTCCCTGCCGCAGCAGCTCGATCTGCGCGCCGCTGTCGATCGCCGCTACTCCGCCAACATCGATGAGATCGGACGACCTTGCGAGGTCGACCTGATAGATCGATCCGGACTGCTGCGCGAAATCGCCCGTGACAGTCAGTGT
>NZ_RZRK01000144.1:0-10105 GCF_003997835.1 Mesorhizobium sp. M7A.F.Ca.CA.004.12.1.1 | reverse complement strand
ATCTCGGAGCAACCCGCCGTCACCGCGGCCTCCAGCGGACCAGCCGCCAATGCGCCGGACACGGCAGCAGCGGCATCCCCCGACCCTGCGACTGTCATGCCGGCGTCGGCACCGTCACCCGCAGCCGGCCCAGAGCCCGCCGATCCGACCGACGCCGCCATGACCAGAACACGTCGACAGCTCGACCTGATCGACCAGATGCTTGGAGCCGCCCCCAAATGACCACCAGCCTCGGCTCGGCCTTGCCAGGATTTGCCTCCACGCGCGCGACGTCGGAGCAGCCGGCCGCGAACGGCAGGAACGATGACGCCGGCTTCGGCAAGATGCTGCGCGACGATGCCGGTGCTGCCCGCCCGGAACGGCAGCCGTCGACAGAGGCGGGATCGCGCGACCAGTGCTGGAGCAAGCTCGCGGCCGGCCTTGCCGGGCATGACGCCAAGGCCGAACCAGCATCGGCCGAGCCCGCAAGGACCATCTCGGCCAAAGTGGCAAACGTGAAAACCGGCAAGGACGATTTGGAAGCAAACGCGAAGGCCGACGCTGAAGAGACGGCGCCGGACGCCGAGCCGCTTCAGGACGACCTGCCGCTGCTGATCGCGTTTCATGACCTGTGGCATTTCTCGACAACGGCCAAGGCAGCCGGGGGCAATACGACCACCGGCGAGAATCCGTCGGACCCGGCGCTCGATGGGCAGGCTTCACTGCCAAAGACCTACCGGCCAAAAGCCGCGGGCGGACGCGAAGCACTCGAAACCATGTCGAAGCCGGAGCAGGCGTCGATCGTCGACGGACCTTTGACGGCGCTTGACGGTCAGTCACCGAGCGCTGCCTCCAGCGCGACAAAACGCGACGCCGCGGCGGCGGCCCAGAAGCTGCCGGACGCGCCGGCTGCCGATGTGCCCGGCGTGCGGTCGAAGCACGCCGCGAATGCGATGAAGAGCATCGAGGATGTCCAGTCCTCGATGCGTCCCGAAGCGGGAAAACAGTCCCTGCCCACTGCGCGCATCGACGTGGTGTCGGAACGGAGCTTCCCCGCACCGCCGCAGAGTCCCATCAGCCAGGCAGCCCTCAATGTGATCAACGCCATAGCCACCGACGCCGGGCCGCAAAAGGCGCTTTCAGCCTCACCCACGCCCACCCATCTGGCCAGCTCTGTTGCCGTTCCGACACATGTGTTGAAGATCGAACTCCACCCCGCCGAACTCGGCATGGTGACGGCCAATCTTCGCCTCTCCGGGGAACAACTCTCGATTGAGCTGAAGCCGGAAACGCACGACGCTTATCGTCGGCTGTCGGCCGACAGCGAGGCCATCGTCAAGTCGCTGCGGGGGCTCGGCTTCGAGGTTGACAAGGTCACGATACTGCAACCTTCGGTAGCAGTTCCCGCTACAACCCGGGCGGATGCAACCGCTCCTATGGCGGCGGCGACAGGCCGCGATCCAGCATCCTTTCAACCGGGGAATTCGGGCAGCGGCAATGGTGGAGCCGGCGGCCAGCAACCGGGCCAGCAATCCTCAGGGAAACGCAACGATGACGCGCAGGACTACGGCCGCGGCACTTCGCCTGCTCGCGAGCGCGCTGGCAGCGATATCTTTATCTAGCGCGGCAAACGCCGCCGCAGCCGCGGCCAACCCCTGCGAGCCGGAGATCCTGCGCGCCGCGGATCGTTATGGCGTACCCGCCGGCATCCTCTATGCCGTTGGCCTGACGGAGACCGGAAACAAGGGCAGCCTTCAACCCAATGCCTTGAATATAGAAGGAAAAGCAGTCTTTCCGAGGAGCCGGACCGAGGCCCTTGCCGCCTTCGCCAATGCCCGGCGCGAGGGCAAGACCCTGATCGATCTGGGCTGCATGCAGATCAATCACCACTACCACGCATCGCATTTTCGCAGCGTCGAGGACATGCTCGACCCACGCCAGAACGTCGACTATGCGGCGCGCTTCCTGGCCAGCCTTCATGCCCGTCACGAGACCTGGTCTATGGCCGTGGCCCGCTATCATGCCGGTCCCGACAACGACCCGGCGCAGAAGATCTATGTCTGCCGCGTCATTGCCAACATGGTCGCCACCGGCTTTGGAAAATGGACCGCGAACGCCCGCGGATTCTGCAACCCGTAAGCGCATTTCCCGTTACTAATAGACAAACCGTACAACCCGAATTGTTGGTTTGACTTGGTCAGAACTTGCCGCCGAAAGCACATCTGGCCGCCCGCTAATGCAACCGAAACGATTCCAGACTCCCAAGAAACTAGCTACAAGAAATGACGGTTGTTCAGGATTCCCGCCAGCGGATACGCCTCTCTTCACGGGGCAAATGATTTGATTCGGAAGGCGGGGCCGATGATTGTGATCGTTGACGAGCGCGAGCTCGTAACAGAGGGATACAATTCACTTTTCGATCGTGAGGGCATCGCCTGTGCAGGCTTTGCGTCCGGCGAATTCGGTGAGTGGGTGAACTCTGCCGCAGACACCGATCTGCGCTCGGTCAGGGCCTTCCTCATCGGCGACTGCCGCGAGGGTTCCATCTCTCCGCGCCAGATCCGCGACCGCACCGGCGCCCCGGTGATTGCGCTCAGCGAACAGCATTCGCTGGAGAACACGCTCCGGTTGTTCGAGAGCGGCGTCGACGACGTCATTCGCAAGCCCGTCCATATCCGCGAGATCCTGGCCCGCATCACCGCCATCCGCCGCCGCGCCCAGGAAGACGTCGCCTACACCGAGATCGGCGCCATGCGCATCTTCATGGATGGCCGCGACCCCGAGATCGACGGTCAGCCCCTCCCCCTGCCGCGCCGTGAACGCCGCATCCTCGAATATCTGGCGAGCAATCGCGGGCGCCGTGTCACCAAGACCCAGGTTTTCAACGCCATCTACGGCATCTTCGACGAAGAGGTCGAGGAGAACGTGGTGGAAAGCCACATCAGCAAACTGCGCAAGAAGCTGCGCGAGAAGCTGGGCACCGACCCGATCGATTCCAAGCGTTTCCTCGGCTACCGGCTCGTCTTCTGATGCAGCGCCGCGCCAGCCTCGCGCAAGAAAACATGCGTAGCCTCGTAGCCAGCAGCATGGACACAGCGGAGACGTTTCGATGAGCCTCTACGGAATGATGCGGACCGGCGTTTCCGGCATGAACGCCCAGGCAAACCGCCTATCGACGGTCGCCGACAACATCGCCAATTCCGACACCACCGGCTACAAGCGCTCCTCCGCCGAATTCTCGACGCTGGTCATGCCGTCGACCGGCGGTGCCTACAATTCCGGCGGCGTCACCACGACGATCCGCCAGGCGGTCAGCGATCCGGGTGTGCTTCAGTACACGACCTCGGTTTCCGACCTTGCCGTCAGCGGCGATGGCTTCTTTGTCGTCCAGGATCCGAGCGGCACCCCCTACCTGACCCGGGCCGGCGCTTTCGTTCCCGACGGTCAAGGCAGACTTGTCAACTCGGCCGGCTTCCAGCTGATGGCGTACAGCTACGACAACGGCGTACCGGCAGCGACGGTCAATGGCTTCGAGGGGTTGGTCCCGGTTGTCATCTCCGACCAGGGAATGACCGCAACGCCGAGCACCGAGGGCAGCTATGCCGGCAACCTGCCGGCCGGCGCGACACCGGTCGCGACCGCCAACCTGCCCGCCGCCAACGCTGCGACCGCGCAATACACGTCGAAATCCTCGATGGTCGCCTACGACAATCTCGGCAACAAGAAGCTGCTCGACGTCTATTTCACCAACACCGGCGCCGGCACCTGGCAGGTGGCGGTCTTCGATCAGTCGAAGGCCACCGCTGGAACATCGTTCCCCTACACCGCTGGCGGCTTGCTGGGCTCGGCCAACCTGACCTTCGACACCACCACCGGCAAGCTCACCGGCACGCCCACCGGCGTTTCATTTACCGTGCCGAACGGCGCCACCCTCAATATCGATCTGTCTGCGCTGACCCAGCTTGGCGCCGGCTTCACGGTTTCCGATGCCCAGGTCAACGGCAACGCGCCGAGCACCATCGACAAGGTCCAGATCAGCAAGGACGGCACCATCTACGCACAGTACAAGGACGGTTCGACCAAGCCGCTCTACAAGATTCCGCTGGCCGACGTGCAGAGCCCGGACCAGCTCACCGCGCTGCCCGGCAACGTCTATTCGCAGGGCACCGAGTCCGGCGCGGTTCGTGTCGGCTTTGCCAATGAAGGCAAACTCGGCTCCATCATCTCCGGCGCGCTCGAGAATTCCAACGTCGACATCGCCGAAGAACTGACCAACATGATCGCGGCGCAGCGCAGCTACACCGCCAATTCGAAAGTCTTCCAGACCGGTTCCGATCTGATGGACGTCCTTGTCAACCTGAAGAGATAAGACGGGCGTCGCCCGCGAAAGACCCGCATGTCACTGTCTACCGCATTGAGTATCGCCCAGTCGGCGCTTATGAACACCGCGCGACAGACAAGCGTTGTCTCGCGCAACGTCGCCGACGCCTCCAATCCGGACTATTCGCGGCGCCAGGCCGTCGTCACCAGCACGGCGCCGGGCGCGCGTTCGGTCGATATCCAGCGCGCAGCCAACGAGCTTTTGTTTCGCCAGAATCTCGGCGCGCTATCGGCCTGGAGCGGGCAGAACGCGCTCTACAGCGGCATGGATCAGCTGGGCGTCGCGGTCAATGGCGTCGACAATGCGTCCTCGCCCTCGACCGCGATCGCCAACCTGCAGCAGGCGCTGCAGCTCTACGCCACCTCGCCGTCGAACCAGAACCTCGGCGCCTCGGTCATCGACGCCGCCAAACAGGTCGTGCGCTCGCTCAACGAGGGCTCCAAGGCAGTCCAGGATTTCCGCACCCAGACCGACGGCCAGATCGCCACCGCCGTCGATGACCTGAACTCGCTGCTCAGCCAGTTCCAGGATGCCAACACGGCGGTCATGTCCGGAACCCGTTCCGGCACCGACGTTTCCGATGCGCTCGACCAGCGCGACGCGCTTTTGAAGAAGATTTCGAACTATGTCCCGGTGTCGACCTTCACGCGAGGCGACAATGACATGGTCATCACCACCGGCGACGGCACGACTTTGTTCGAGACGATACCGCGCACGGTCACCTTCGCGGCGTCGGCAGGCTATACCGCGGGTGCCGCCGGCAATGCCGTTTACATCGACAACGTGCCGATCTCGGCGGGAGCCGGCGGCAACACCAGCGCCAGCGGCACGCTTGCCGGCCTGCTGCAATTGCGCGACGGCGTCGCCTCGACCATGCAGAGCCAGCTCGACGAGACCGCGCGTGGCCTGATCACCGCTTTTGCCGAGACCGCACCCTCGATGGCCAATGCCGCCGGCCTGTTCACCTGGTCGGGAGCGCCGGCCGTGCCGGCCGCCGGCACGCTGGTCACCGGCCTTGCCGCGTCCATCAGCGTCAATGCAGCGATGGACCCGAGCACCGGCGGCAACCCGACGCTGCTGCGCGACGGCGGCGCCAATGGTGCGGCCTATGTCGCCAACACGGGCGGCGGCGCGTCCTATTCCACCCTTCTGGTCGCCTATGGCGACCGGCTCGACCAGCCGATGACTTTCGACCCCGCCGCCGGCGTTTCGGCAACCTCCAGCGTATCCGACTACGCCGCCAGTTCGATCGGCTGGTTCGAGGGCGTGCGCCAGCAGGCTTCGACCGCCTCCGATGCCAAGGAAGCACTGGCATCGCGCAGCGCCGAAGCGCTGTCCAACGCGACCGGGGTCAATGTCGACCAGGAAATGTCGTTGCTGCTCGACCTCGAACACACCTACCAGGCATCGGCCCGGATGATGAAAACCGTCGACGACATGCTGACGGCCTTGCTCAACGCGGTGGGATAATTCCATGACTTCAGTCTCCTCGGCCGCAATCTCCAATGCCATGCGCTCCCAGCAGATGCGCATGCAGGCCGAACTCGTCAAAGCCACGAAGGAAGCGTCGACCGGCAGGGTCGCCGATGTCGGGCTGGCTCTCGGAGGGCGCACCGCCCAGTCCGTCACCTTCTCGCGCGATCTCGACCGGCTCAACGTCATTATCGATTCCAACGGCCTGGTCGGCGCGAGGCTTTCCTCGACACAGACCTCGCTTGGCCAGCTCTCCGGCGCCGCTCAGACCTTCCTGTCCGCCCTGACCACCGCTTCCTCAAGCGACTCGTCCAACAGCCTCACCCGGGACTCCGGCAAGGCGACCATCCAGCAGCTGACCTCGATCCTCAACACCAGCGTCAATGGTGAATATCTGTTTGCCGGCACCAACACCGACGTCAAGCCGATCAACGATTTCACGGCTGCCGGCTCTCCCGCCAAGGCTGCATTCGATACCGCTTTCCTCACCAATTTCGGTTTCACCCAGGACGACCCGGCAGCGGCCAACATCACGGCCGCCCAGATGGACGATTTCATCACCAACGATGTCGCGCCGCTGTTCACGGGCGCGGGTTGGCAGGGCGACTGGTCGAACGCCACCGACCAGCAGATCGTCAGCCGCATCGCACTCAACGAAACCACACCGACTTCGACCAGCGCCAACAGCGATGGCATTCAGAAACTCGCCATGGCCGCAGCCATGGTCAGCAGCCTGATGTCCAGCAACATCAGCCAGGCGGCGAAGAATACGGTTGTCAGCCGCTCCACCACATTGGTTGGCGAAGCGCTGAGCGGCATTGGCCAGCTTCAATCCGAGACCGGCATCGTCCAGAAGCGGGTTTCCGATGCCAACGATCGGATGAAAACGCAGGTCGACCTTTTCGAACGGCACATTCTCGATCTGGAAGCCGTCGATCCGGCGGCAGCCGCGACACGGGTCGCGGACCTGACACAGCACATCGAAACGTCTTTCGCGTTGACCGCACGCCTGCAGCAGCTCAGCCTGTTGAATTACCTGACCTGACAACGCTTAACGGAACGGTAGAGCCCCAACGATGTACCAATTCTCCTACGCCGACATCCAGAGCAACTCCGTTGCCGACGCGAAGGACCGCGAGCGGGAGCTTCTGACCCGCTCGATCGACATGCTGGCGGCGGCAGCAGCGGCCGGCCACGATTCCATGGAAGCGATCGAGGCGCTTCACTTCACCAACCGCGTCTGGACCGCCTTCGTCGAGGATCTTGGCTCCAGCGACAACGCCCTGCCCAAGGAACTGCGCGCCAATCTCATTTCCATCGGCCTGTGGCTGCTGCGCGAGGCGGAGGACATCCGTCAGGGCCGCACCAACAATTTCGAAGGGTTGATCGAGGTGTCCCAGATCATCAGGGACGGCATTCAATGACCAACACGCTGAAGATATCGCTGAAGCCGAACGAAAAGATCTACATCAACGGCGCCGTCATCCGGGTCGACCGCAAGGTCACCGTCGAATTGATGAACGACGTCCAGTTCCTGCTCGAAAGCCACGTGATCCAGGCCGACGATGCCTCGACGCCGCTCAAGCAGCTTTATTTCATCCTGCAGGTCATGCTGATGAACCCGGCCGGCGCCGCCGCGGCGCGCGACATGTTCCGCCGTTCGCTGCCGCTGCTTCTGGCAAGCTTCGAGGACACCCAGATCTGCAGCGCGCTGAAACAGATCGACCGCATGGTCGGCGAGGATCATATCTACGAGGCGCTGAAGGCGATCCGCGCGCTTTATCCGCTCGAACGCCGCGCGCTGGGTGGTAATGACGATGTTTTGGGTGCCGAGCGCCCGCTGGCCGTGGGAGCACGATACTGATGAACGTGGACATGACGACGACGATTCCGACAGGCGCCAATCAGGCCACGGCGTCGACCTCGAAGACAGCGGTCGACTACCAGTCCTTCCTGAAGCTTCTGATCGCCGAGATGAAGAACCAGGATCCGACCAAGCCGATGGATTCGACGCAATATGTCGCCCAGCTCGCCACCTTCTCTCAGGTCGAGCAGTCGGTGCAGACCAACACCAAGCTCAATCAGATCATGCAGTCCTCGGCGCTGTCGCAGGCCGACGCACTGATCGGGCGCTCGATCACCTCCGCCGACGGCCTGACCACGGGCACCGTGGCTTCGGTGCGCCTCGCCAGCAACGGTCTCATCGCCGTGCTGCAGAACGGCACCGAAGTCGCCGTCGGTCCGGGAGTCTCGGTCAAGGCAGCAAGCTGACGCTTTCGACAGAGAGCCAGTCCCATGAATGAGGCCGACGCTCTCGACATCGTCCAGTACGCGGTGTGGACGGTGCTCGTCGCGTCCGCTCCGGTGGTGCTGGTCGCCATGGCGGTCGGCATCGGCATCGCCCTCATCCAGGCGCTGACGCAGGTACAGGAGATCACCTTGACCTTCGTGCCGAAGATCGTCGCGATCATGCTGGTGGTGGCGTTGACCGGCCCCTTCATCGGCAGCCAGATATCGGCCTTCACCAACGTCATCTTCGAGCGCATCCAGAACGGCTTCTGAGCCTGTTCCAGGATGGTGTGCCGCGGCATGCCGTTCGCAATTGTGCGAGGACAGACGCCGCCGATCCCCGCGGCACCTCCGGACCCACGGCGGACAAGGCCTGGACCGCCTCTATCCCATTGTTGGACCATGCGCTTTTTTGCCCTTTGCGGCGCCATGCCCTACTTTCGGCAAACGGTCTGCGCAAACGGATTGTCTGACGAGCAGGCACGACATGGCAGGAACCCCAAATGATTGACGAAAAGCCGGACAGCGAGAGCGTCTCGGCGCTGGCGCCCTTCCGGCACGGCATTTTCCGCGCCGTGTGGGGCGCAAGTCTCGTCTCGAATTTCGGTGGCTTGATCCAGGGTGTCGGCGCCGCCTGGATGATGACCACGATCGCCACCTCGCCCTATCAGGTGGCCCTGGTCCAGGCTTCGACCACCTTGCCGATCATGCTGTTTGCACTCGTAGCCGGCGCCATCGCCGACAGTTTCGACCGGCGCAAGGTGATGCTTGTCGCCCAGACCTTCATGCTGGTGGTGTCGGTGCTTCTGACCCTGTTCACCTATTCAGGCCTGATCACGCCGTGGACGCTGCTCGCCTTCACCTTCCTGATCGACAGCGGCACCGCGCTCAACAGCCCGTCATGGCAAGCCTCCGTCGGCGACATCGTCCCCCGCAACAAGGTGCCGGCGGCCGTCGCCCTCAATTCGATGGGCTTTAACCTGACACGCAGCGTCGGTCCGGCGATCGGCGGCATCATCGTCGCCGCGGCCGGTGCCGCGGCCGCCTTCGCGGCGAACGCGGTGAGCTATATCGGCCTGATCGTCGTGCTGGCGCGCTGGAAGCCGGACGTGCCGGTATCGACCTTGCCGCGCGAGTCGCTGGGGGCTGCCATGGGCGCCGGCCTGCGCTATGTCGCCATGTCGCCCAACATCGGCAAGGTGCTGGTCAGGGGTGCTGCGTTCGGCTTCAGTGCAGGCGCTGTGCTTGCGTTGCTGCCTCTGGTGGCGCGCGATGTCGTCAAGGGCGATGCGCTGACCTATGGCATCATGCTCGGCGCCTTCGGCATCGGCGCGGTCGGCGGCGCCTTGATCAGCGTCAGGCTGCGGCAGTTGCTGTCCAGCGAGACGATGGTGCGCTGTGCTTTTGCCGGCTTCGCTGTCTGCGCATTCAATGCCGCCGTCAGCCAGCATGCCTGGCAGACGTCGCTCGGCCTGCTTGTCGGCGGCGCCTGCTGGGTGATCGCGCTTTCGCATTTCAACGTCACGGTGCAGATGGCGACGCCGCGCTGGGTGGTCGGCCGGGTGCTGTCGGTCTACCAGACCGCGACTTTCGGCGGCATCGCGCTCGGCAGCTGGATCTGGGGTGTCGTCGCCGATGCGCACGGCGCCGAAACCGCGCTGATCGCAGCCAGCGTCGCCATGCTGGCCGGCGGCGCCATCGGTCTTTTGCTCCCGCTGCCGCAACAGCAGGTGCTCAACCTCGACCCGCTCAATCGCTTTAAGGAACCGCACCTTGCGCTTGACCTGAAGCCGCGCAGTGGTCCCATCGCCATCATGATCGAGTATGTGATCCGGCACGAGGACGAACCGGAGTTCCTCGCCATCATGGCCGAACGCGGCCGCATCCGCCGTCGTGACGGCGCCCGCAACTGGACGCTGGCGCGCGATCTCGAGAATCCCACCGTATGGATCGAGCATTATCACACGCCGACCTGGATCGAAT
>NZ_RZRK01001449.1:0-596 GCF_003997835.1 Mesorhizobium sp. M7A.F.Ca.CA.004.12.1.1 | reverse complement strand
GCCATCGAGTGCCTCGGCGAGGCTGCGCGCCTCGGTCTTGACCGCATGCGCCGATTTCCACTGGTTCATGCCTTCGGTGCGGCCTTGGAAAACGACGCCCTTCGTGTCGCACAGGATGATGTTTTCCGGCGCAAAGCCCATCGCCTTCATCAGCTCGATGCAGGCGATGCCGGCCGCACCAGCGCCGTTGCAGACCATTTTTGTGGTCTTCATGTCGCGACCGGTGATCTCCAGCGCGTTGATCAGGCCGGCGGCCGAGATGATCGCGGTGCCGTGCTGGTCGTCGTGAAAGACGGGAATGTCCATCAATTCGCGCAGGCGCTGCTCGATGATGAAGCACTCCGGCGCCTTGATGTCCTCGAGGTTGATGCCGCCGAAAGAGGGCCCGAGGAACCGCACGCAGTTGATGAATTCGTCGGCGTCCTCGGTGTCGACCTCGAGGTCGATGGAATCGACATCGGCGAAGCGCTTGAACAGCACCGCCTTGCCCTCCATCACCGGCTTGGAGGCCAGCGCGCCGAGATTGCCTAGACCGAGGATGGCCGTGCCGTTGGAGATGACGGCGACCATGTTGCCGCGCGTCGTGTAGTCGAAGG
>NZ_RZRK01001448.1:0-598 GCF_003997835.1 Mesorhizobium sp. M7A.F.Ca.CA.004.12.1.1 | reverse complement strand
TCAGTGGGCTGTCGTTGATGACGATCGACGGAAACGGCACCTTGCCGGCCAGTTCGCCGCGCAGCCGGTCGCCGCCGGACGTCGTCTCCTCGGTGCCGCCGAGAATGGAGGCCGCCCAGCCGCGTTCGATGATGCCGGCGGCAAGGTCGGCGCCATTGTCGAGCAGCATGTCGGGCTTGGCATCCAGTACCCGCGCCAGATTGGCGTGATGGTCGGCCAGCGTGTCGGCGCGGCTGCCGAACACGCCGATGCCCTGGCTTTGCAGGAAGGCGACGACATCGTCCTGCGTCGAGCCATGATTGCCGGTGCCGACGATCTCGGCCCCGCCTTCGGCGAGCACCTCGAGCAGCACCGCAGTCTTCGGCTCGACATGCAGCGACACGCCGATGCGCCGGCCGGCGAAGGGTTGGGTTTCGCGGAACTCCGAGCGCAGGGTGGCGAGCATCGCCATGCGCGAACGGATCCAGGCGATACGGGCGCGGCCGCGTTCGACCAGTTCCGGGTTTGCCAGATTTGCCTTCGCCTGGGTCATTCGCAGTCTCCGATCATGGTCCATATTCAGCACTTGCAAAAAAGTTTTTTGCATGTGACAAATCTT
>NZ_RZRK01001447.1:0-598 GCF_003997835.1 Mesorhizobium sp. M7A.F.Ca.CA.004.12.1.1 | reverse complement strand
GATCTATGTGCTCGGCGCCGACCATGGCGGCTACGTCAAGCGGCTGGAGGCCCTGGCGCGGGCGATTGCCGGCGACGAGGTGAAGCTCACTGTCCTGCTGTGCAATCTGGTCAAGCTGTTTCGCGAGGGCGAACCGGTGCGCATGTCGAAGCGGTCGGGCGATTTCGTGACGCTGCGCGAAGTGGTGGAGGAGGTCGGCCGCGACGCGATCCGCTTCATGATGCTCTACCGCAAGAACGATGCGCCCCTGGATTTCGATTTCGCCAAGGTGACCGAGCAGTCCAAGGACAATCCGGTGTTCTATGTCCAGTACGCCTCGGCGCGCTGTCATTCGGTGTTCCGGCAGGCGAGCGAGCAACTGGGCGAAGCCAATTTCGACCGCAACAGCCTGGCGTCTGCCGCGGCATTGCTGACCGACGAGGGCGAGATCGGCCTGATCCGCAAGCTTGCCGAATACCCGCGGCTGATCGAGTCCGCCGCCCTTGCGCTCGAGCCGCATCGGCTGGCATTTTACCTCTATGATCTGGCTTCCAGCTTCCACGGACACTGGAACCGTGGCACGGATAATCCGGACTTACGTTTTGTTAAGGTTAACGAC
>NZ_RZRK01001446.1:0-598 GCF_003997835.1 Mesorhizobium sp. M7A.F.Ca.CA.004.12.1.1 | reverse complement strand
AAACGTGCCATTCTATCCATTCGGCGATGCGGCGAAGGCGGCGCTGGCCAAGCTGCCGCAAGCGGTTGTCGATGACTGGGTCAACCGCGGCATCATCATCGAGGACACCGGCAGCGACGGCACCGAGACGACCAAGGTCTACACGCCGTTCTGGCAACTGCGTTCGACCTACTGGTGGCGCTCGACCTTTCCGGCCAACAAGGACGTCCATGTTTCCCACCACTACAGACCGAGCGTCGGCGGCACGTCTTCAGTCAGCTTCTTCTACGACGGCAAATTCCAGGGACAGTATGCGGCCTACAAGGCCCGCTATTGCATGGATGGCACATTCGAAAATGCGGTGCGCAAGGCTGCCAAGGACGACCCTGACGGCTACCCCAAATATGTCGAGAACCGCATCGCCTATATCCTGACCACCGGCGGCAACTGGGCCACCGGCACGATCGGCAAGTTCAAGCTGACGATCGACAAGGGCAATCCGAAAGCCCTGGTCTCGTTCTGCGGCGACAATGTCAAAAAGACCGGACCGACGACATTCGAGATGACGGCGGATGATTTCTACCCCGAGCCCGACATCGACATCCTGATCCTCGATCCA
>NZ_RZRK01001445.1:0-599 GCF_003997835.1 Mesorhizobium sp. M7A.F.Ca.CA.004.12.1.1 | reverse complement strand
GGTGCTGACCGCGCTCGGCATGGCGGCGGTGTCGCTGGCGACGCCCTTCGCCAGCCCGCGCATCTTCGACAAATGGTTCGTCTGGCCGGAAATGCTTTATCTGTCGCCGCTGCCGATCCTGTCGGCGCTTTTGTTCCTGTGGCTGTGGCGGCAGACCTTCCATCTGCCGAAGCCCGACGACCGCCATTCGCTGATGCCGTTCCTGACGCTGGCCGCCATCTTCGCGCTCGGCTTTGCCGGTCTCGCCTGGTCGTTCTACCCGTTCGTGGTGCCCGATCGCCTGACCATCTGGCAGGCGGCTTCCGCGCCGGAGAGCCTGGCCATCATCCTCGCCGGCACCGTGGTCGTGCTGCCGGTCATCATCTTCTATTCGTTCTATGCCTACCGGGTGTTCGGCGGCAAGGCGACGGATCTGACGTATGATTGAAGGGGATGGCGGGAGCTAATCTCCCCCCTCGAGGGGGAGATGTCGCCGAAGGCGACAGAGGGGGTCGCCACACGGAGAGCGCTAACCTCATTCTGTCGCAAGAGGCCGAGACCGGTCGAGCCGACCCCCTCTGGCCGCTTCGCGGCCATCTCCCCCTCCAGGGGGGGATTAA
>NZ_RZRK01001444.1:0-601 GCF_003997835.1 Mesorhizobium sp. M7A.F.Ca.CA.004.12.1.1 | reverse complement strand
GTGATCGTCACCGCTTCGCCGGCGGTGCTCGCCTTCGAGGAGATCGCGTTCTCGCCGGCCCTGCCCGACACGCATTTCGGCGCCTTCTTCGACCTGCCGATGGGCATGCTGACCAAATTGCCGGTCGAGATATCGGGCACCAGGCTCGGGCTGCAGCCCTTCGACGACCTGCTGATCGAGCGGATGGCCAGGCACGACATCTATTTCCTCTGCTTCCCGTTCGACCTTGACCTGATGGTCGGCTTCGTCGGCGGCGATTTCGCCTGGGAAATGTCGGCGGCCGGCGAGGCGGCCGGCATCGACTTCGTCGTCGACCGGCTGTGCGGCATCTTCGGCGGCGATACGCGCAAGCATGTCGGACGCGCAATGATGACCAATTGGGGCGGCGAGCGCTTCGTGCGCGGCGCCTATGCCGCGGCCCGCCCCGGCCGTTCACTGGCGCGCGCCGCACTCATGCAGCCGGTGGCCGACAAGATCTTCTTCGCCGGCGAGCATCTGGCCGGCTCGCTGGTCCAGACCTGCGGCGGCGCACGGCTGTCGGGCGAGGCGGTGGCAAGGCAGGTTGTCGCCCAGCTTGCGGCCAAATAGCTTCAGGTAATGT
>NZ_RZRK01001443.1:0-603 GCF_003997835.1 Mesorhizobium sp. M7A.F.Ca.CA.004.12.1.1 | reverse complement strand
CACCGACACCGGCGCCGCGGGTCTGCGAGGTCTGCACGCCCGCTGCGTCGAGATTGAAGGCAATGGCGGGATTTGCCGGCGCGCCCGTCACCTTGACCGTGCCCGAAATCGAGCCGGCGGCGTCGAGGCCCGGCGAAAAACTGTTGGCGAGCGACATCGGCACCCGCGCCAGCGTCGCATTGATGTCGAGCGCCGTGCCGACCTTGCCGGTCACCGTCGCCGTGCCACCGCCAAGGTTGAGCACCAGCCGATCCAGCGTCGTCGTGCCATTGGCGATGCTGACGCTCGAGGCCTGGGCAATGGCCGCCTTGATGCCCTGGACGGTCGCCTGGCCGGAGGCAAGCTCGATAGTTGTCGTGCCGTTGGCCACTTTCACCCGGCCGGCGGCCCGCGCCGGAATGCCCTTGACGGTTGCGCCGCCGGCGAAGCCGGTCCAGTCGCCGTCGCGCTTTAAGTCGACATCGATGCCGCTGATCACGGTGCCGCCCGAAATGACGGTGTCGGCGCGGATCTTTCCGGAGATCACGGGCGCCGCCAGATAGTTGGCGACCAGCGCATCGATCGAGACGGCTTTCGCCTGCAGGTCGCCGCGCGTAATCGACG
>NZ_RZRK01001442.1:0-604 GCF_003997835.1 Mesorhizobium sp. M7A.F.Ca.CA.004.12.1.1 | reverse complement strand
GCCCAGCAGGCCGACAGCAGCAAGCAGAAGCCTGCGACCGCGAGGAAGAAGCTGCGCCCGCCGCGGCCGGATCCTGTCGCCGGCCTGATGGAGAAGGGCCAGAGATTGCGGGCGGCGGGACAATTGCCCGAGGCGGAGAACGCCTATTGCCGCGCGCTCGGGCTGGCGCCTAAAAACACCGACATCCTGGTCGCCATGGGTCTCGTGGCGGGCTCCCAACAGAAATTCGACGAGGCCGGGCATTTCTTCGACCAGGCGCTGGCCATCAAGCCCGGCCTTCTCGACGCCCGCCTCGGCAAGGTCCGGCTGGCGATCTGGCAGGGCGACGTGCCGCGCGCCCGCGCGATGATCGATGATGTGCTTGGCACCGCGCCAGGCAACGCCGAGGCGATCGCCCTCGACGCACGGATTTCTTTGCTCGAGCGGGATTACACGCGGGCCGAGCAGTCGTTTCAGCGGGTGCTGGCGATTGATCCGCGCAATGCCGAAGCGCTGGTGGGAATCGGCGATGTGCGCCGCGCCCGTGGCGACGACGACGCCGCGCGCGATGCCTACCGGCAGGCGCTTGCCCTCGAACCCGGCTCGCGCGACATCGAGCAGAGAC
>NZ_RZRK01001441.1:0-605 GCF_003997835.1 Mesorhizobium sp. M7A.F.Ca.CA.004.12.1.1 | reverse complement strand
GGGCAATGTTCATGATGATCAGCTGGTGCTTGATGTCGAGGCTGGAAACCGGCTCGTCGAGGAACAGAAAGCGCGGCTTGCCGTCGAGCACCGGTGCCCAGACCTGGCTCAGCACGCGTGCGAGCTGAACGCGCTGTTGCTCGCCGCCCGAAAGCTCCTGGTAGAAACGGCCGGCAAAGCCGTCGAGATCGACACGCGCCAGCGCCCGTTCCGGCAGCCGCGCTTCCTCGCCCGGCAAGACGCCTGAGCGGCCGCCGACAAGGCCGAGCTTGACCACTTCCCGCACGGTGAACGGGAACGACAGCGTCGTCGCCTGCGGCAGCACCGCACGATGGACGGCCACCTCGACCGGCTTCATCGTCGAGAGATCTCGGCCGTTGAGGGCAACGCGCCCGGTGTAGGCGAGTTCGCCGGAAAGCGCTTTGAGGAAGGTCGTCTTGCCCGAACCATTGGGGCCGACGATGGCGGCGATCTCGCCGGGCCGCGCGTGGAAATCGATACCGCTGACGATAGGCTTGCCGGCGATATCAACCGAAACATCCTTGGCCTCGATCATCAAGCCTCACAAATCAACCACGCCGCGCTTGCGCAGCAGGATCCAAAGG
>NZ_RZRK01001440.1:0-608 GCF_003997835.1 Mesorhizobium sp. M7A.F.Ca.CA.004.12.1.1 | reverse complement strand
GTCCCTGCGTCTCCGCCTTGGGCGGGATCGGATAGAGCTCAGCGGTGTCAATGAAATTGACGCCACGCGAGAAAGCCAGGTCCATCTGGGCGTGGCCTTCGGCCTCGGTGTTCTGCTGGCCCCAGGTCATGGAGCCCAGGCAGATCTGGGTCACAAGAAGATCGGTCCGACCGAGACGGCGTTTGTGCATGAAATTCGGCTCCGGAGGAAGGCTGGCGCGACTGCGCGGAGGAAGCCGCATCTATAGGCAAAGCAGAGCCGCTCTCCAAGCCTCGCCAGACCGACTTTTGCGTGAACCAGCCGGGTTAGCGGCGAGCACCGGCTAGTGCACGGCGCTTGGCCTCGTCGATCAGCATGTTGGCCACTTGCATGCGGATCATGGCGCGCTGGCGCAAATG
The DNA here is from genome assembly GCF_003997835.1 of Mesorhizobium sp. M7A.F.Ca.CA.004.12.1.1. Lineage (NCBI taxonomy): Bacteria > Pseudomonadati > Pseudomonadota > Alphaproteobacteria > Hyphomicrobiales > Phyllobacteriaceae > Mesorhizobium > Mesorhizobium sp. M7A.F.Ca.CA.004.12.1.1. The sequence continues at coordinate 210 of NZ_RZRK01001440.1, read as the reverse complement.
CGGGGCGACACGGTCGGGATGGTTGGCAAAGGCAAAGCGGCGGCGCATGCGGCTGAAGTCGGCGACCTGCCTGGGCTGATCGAGGCCAAGTTCGACGGCGATGGCTTCGGGATCGATCGGCGGCAGCTTTTCCTCGGGCTTTGGCTCTTCGCCGGCGAGAGCCAGCTTGGCATGATCGAGCAAGGCGGCGAATTCCGTCGCCAGATCCTG
>NZ_RZRK01000143.1:0-10122 GCF_003997835.1 Mesorhizobium sp. M7A.F.Ca.CA.004.12.1.1 | reverse complement strand
AAATGGGTCGGCGTCGCCGCGCGCAGCACGGTCTTTGCCTATAACAAAACCAAGCTGACCGCCGACCAGCTGCCCAAGTCGATGCTTGCCCTCGCCGATCCGAGCTGGAAGGGCCGTTGGGCCGCCTCCCCGTCGGGCGCCGATTTCCAGGCCATCGTCAGCGCCCTGCTCCAGCTCAAGGGCGAAGCCGCTACCGCCGACTGGCTGAAGGCGATGAAAACCAATTTCACCGCCTACAAGGGCAACAGCACGGTGATGAAGGCGGTCAATGCCGGCGAGATCGAAGGCGGCGTCATCTATCACTATTACTACTTCGGCGATCAGGCCAAGACCGGCGAAAACAGCAAGAATGTCGAGCTGCACTATTTCAAGAACCAGGATCCGGGCGCCTTCGTCTCGATCTCCGGCGGCGGCGTGCTGGCCTCCAGCAAGCATCCCAAGGAAGCCCAGGCGTTCCTGAAATGGCTGACCGGCAAGGGCGGTCAGGACGTGCTGAAAACAGGCGACTCCTTCGAATACGCGGTCGGCAATGGTGCGGACTCCAACCCGAAGCTTGTGCCGCTCGCCGATCTGCAGGCGCCGAAGGTCGATGCCACGACGCTGAACTCCAAGAAGGTCACCGACCTGATGACGGCAGCCGGCTTGCTTTAGTTGCCATTCGTCCTAAAAGGACACCCGACCACGCTCCCGCGGGAATTCGCCTTCCGCGGGAGTGATTTTGTTTTTCGAGATGGCATTCGTCGATGACGACACGCTGTGTTCCCGACCGCGATCGCGGTCCTTCAATTGCTGCCGCTGGACGGCAACGGCACGGCGTCTGACCTGATGCAGTCCGCGGTCGATCTCGCGCGTTCGGGCCTGCCTTCGGGCACAGGCCGAAGGGCCCGGCGACGCGCACCGCTTTGGCTGGTCCTCGCCGCCATCTTCGTTGCGCTGCTGGCGCTGGTGCCGCTCGCCTTCATCATCTGGATCGCGGTGCAGACCGGCTGGGAAACCGTCGCGGCGCTGGTCTTCCGGCCGCGTGTCGGCGAGCTTCTGGTCAACACTGTCCTGCTGGTCGCGCTCTCGGTGCCGATCACCATCGTGCTGTCGGTTGCGCTGGCCTGGCTGACCGAGCGCAGCGACCTGCCGGGCGACCGGATCTGGTCCTGGCTGTGCGTGGCGCCGCTCGCCATCCCCGCCTTCGTCCACAGCTACGCCTGGATCACCATGGTGCCGGGACTGCACGGCCTGTGGGCCGGCGTGCTGGTTTCCGTTATCGCCTATTTCCCGTTCCTGTATCTGCCGGTGTCGGCGGCATTGCGCCGTCTCGATCCCGCCCTCGAGGACGCCGCCGCCGCACTCGGCCTTGGACCCCGACGCGTGTTCTGGCGGGTCGTGCTGCCGCAATTGCGGCTCGCCATCTGCGGCGGCTCGCTGCTGGTCGGCCTGCATCTGCTGGCCGAGTACGGCCTCTATGTCTTCATCCGCTTCGACACCTTCACCACGGCGATCGTCGACCAGTTCCAGTCGACCTTCAATGGACCGGCCGCCAACATGCTGGCCGGCGTGCTGGTCAGCTGCTGCTTCGTGCTGCTCGGCCTCGAAGTGCTGGTGCGCGGCGAGGAGCGCTATGCCCGCGTCGGCTCGGGTGCGGCGCGCCATCAGCAACGCGCAAGCCTCGGGCGCGCCACCATTCCGAGCCTGCTCTTGCTTGTCGTCACCACGCTTTTGGCGCTCGGCGTGCCGTTCGTCACCATCGGCGGCTGGCTTGTCGCCGGCGGCGCCGCTGTCTGGCGCCTGGACGAGATCGGCCTGGCGCTTGGCCAGACGCTGTTCCTGGCGCTCGCCGGCGCCTTGCTCGCCACCGTCGCCGCCATGCCGATGGCCTGGATCTCGATCCGCGCCCCGGGGCCATTGCAGCGCCTGCTGGAGGGCTGCAACTACATTGTCGGCTCGTTGCCGGGGGTTGTCATTGCACTGGCGCTGGTCACCATCACGGTGCGCATCGCGCTGCCGCTCTATCAGACCCTGTTCACCATCCTGGTGGCCTATGCGCTGATGTTCCTGCCACGCGCGCTGGTCAGCCTGCGGGCGTCGATCGCGCAGGCACCGGTCGAGCTCGAACGCGCCGCTTCCAGCCTCGGCCGCCCGCCGCTGCAGGCGCTGTGGTCGACGACGATCCGCCTGTCGGCGCCGGGTGCCGCGGCCGGCATGGCGCTGGTGGCGCTCGGCATCATGAACGAACTGACCGCCACCCAGATGCTGGCGCCGAACGGCACCCGCACGCTGGCGATGGCGTTCTGGTCCTACAGCGGCGAGATTGATTATGCCTCCGCGGCACCTTACGCCTTCATCATGGTGGCGATGTCGCTGCCCTTGACCTGGCTGCTCTATGTCCAGTCGAAACGGATGGCCGGACGATGAGCTTTCTCGAAATCGGTGGCTTGCACAAGCAGTACGGCCCGGTGGCCGCCCTTGCCGGCGTCGACCTGAACGTCGCCAGCGGCAGCCGCACGGCGATTGTCGGTCCTTCCGGCTGCGGCAAGACGACCCTGCTGCGGCTGATTGCCGGCTTCGAGGCGCCGGACCAGGGGCACATCACGCTCGACGGTACGATATTGGCCAATGGCGGCGCTGCGGTGCCGGCATATCGGCGAGGCATCGGCGTGGTGGCGCAGGATGGTGCCCTGTTTCCGCATCTGACCATTGGCGACAATATCGGTTTCGGCATGGGTCGCGGCGAGGACAAGCGCACCGAGCGCATCGTCGAGCTCGCCTATATCGTCGGGCTGGACAAGGCGATCCTCAAGCGCCGCCCGCACGAGCTCTCCGGCGGCCAGCAGCAGCGCGTGGCGCTGGCTCGCGCCATGGCGATGAAGCCCCGGCTGATGCTGCTCGACGAGCCGTTCTCGGCACTCGATACCGGCCTGCGCGCCTCGATGCGCAAGGCGGTGGCCGAGCTTCTGGAAGCTGCCGGCATCACTACCATCCTGGTGACGCACGACCAGGCCGAGGCGCTGTCCTTCGCCAGCCAGGTCGCGGTGATGCGCGACGGCAAGTTCTCGCAGATCGGGACGCCGCGCGAGCTCTATCTCAAGCCGAAGGACAGGATGATCGCCGAATTCCTTGGCGACGCCATCATCCTGCCGGCCAAGATATCGGATGGATTCGCCAACTCGCCCCTCGGCCGCATCGCGGTCGACACCAATGACAGCCGCGATATCGCCCGTATCATGCTTCGCCCGGAGCAGATCGCGCTGAAGAGAACGTCGCGCGAGGGCATGTCCGGCACCTCGGACATGCTGTTCGGCGAAGTGACGGAATCCGAATTCGCCGGCTCGATGTGCACGGTCGCGGTGCGGCTCTTGAACAATGCCGATCCGCCCGATGCGGCCGCGATCGGCAACACGCCGCTGGTCCTGCGCAAACCGGGCATGGACGCGCCGGCGGTCGGCGAGATCGTCCGGCTGACCGTATCGGGAAAGGCGCATGTCTTCGCCTGAACACCGTATGCTGGAGCAATTCTAGGAAACTGTGAAGCGGTTTTCCGTCTGGAATTGCGTCAAAACAAAGAGTTAGAGCAGCTCGCCGTTTCCGTGAAACGGTGAAACGCTCTGGGCATCTTTTGGATTAGCCGACGCGCTTTCCTGCCTGATCGAACCAGTGCAGCTTTTCTGCCTTGGCAACCACGCGCAATTGGTTGCCAACCGTGGCGGTGGCGCGACCCGCGACACGCACGACGATACGGTTGCCGCCTGCCGCACAGTGAAGGAAACTTTCGGCGCCTACCGGTTCGACTGCCTCGACCAGCGCCGGCAGGACGAGGGCGCCGGGCGGCGCCTCCGCATTGAAGGTGACGTCGGCATCCTCGGGCCGAAAACCGAGGGTCGCAGCTCTTGCCTCCCGAGGTGCGAAAGCGATCGCCGTGCCGTCTGCGAGCACCGCGCCCGAGGCGCTTTCGGTCAGTGCCAGGAGATTCATCGGCGGCGCGCCAATGAAGGAAGCGACGAAGGTCGAGGCCGGCCTTTCATAGATGTCGAGCGGCGCCCCCATTTGCTCGACCAGTCCGCCGTTCATGACGACGAGGATGTCGGCCAACGTCATCGCCTCGAGCTGGTCATGCGTGACATAGACCGACGTGACGCCAAGCGAGCGTTGCAGGTTCTTTATCTCGACGCGCATCTGGCCACGCAATTTGGCATCGAGATTGGAGAGCGGCTCGTCGAACAGGAAAACCCTCGGGTTGCGCACAATGGCACGACCCATGGCGACACGCTGGCGCTGGCCGCCGGAAAGCTCGCGCGGACGGCGGTCGAGCAGCGCCGAAAGTTCGAGTATTTTCGCCGTCGCGCGGACCCGGCTGTCGATCTCATCTTTCGGCGTGCCGCGGTTGCGCAGCCCATAGGCCATGTTGTCGTAGACTTTCATATGCGGATACAGCGCGTAGTTCTGGAACACCATGGCGATGTCCCGCTCGGTCGGACCGATTGAGTTTACGATCTTGCCGTCGATCGCAACTGTTCCCGAGGAGATGGTTTCGAGCCCGGCGATCATCCTGAGCAGCGTGGACTTGCCGCAACCCGATGGGCCGACCAGCACGCAAAGCTGCCTGTCGGGAACTGCGATTGAAACGCCCTTCACGGCCTCGAAACCGCTGGGATAGACCTTCTTCACATCCTTCAGATCGACGGTCGCCATCAGCTTCTCACTTTTCGGAATCGACCAGGCCGCGAACGAACCAGCGTTGCATCAGCACCACGACCAGGATCGGCGGCACGATGGCCAGCATCGCTGTAACCATGACCAGGTGCCATTGCGTATCGGCATCGGCGAAGGAGACCATCTTTCTGAGCGCGATGACGATCGTGTTCATGTTGCTGCTGTTGGTGACGAGCAACGGCCACAGATACTGCGTCCAGCCATAAATGAAGAGGATGACGAACAGCGCCGCGATATTCGTCCGCGACAGCGGCAACAGGATATCGAAGAAGAAGCGCCACGGCCCCGCACCGTCAACACGCGCCGCCTCCACCAGCTCACCTGGAATGGTCATGAAAAACTGTCGAAACAGCAATGTGGCGGTGGCGGAGGCGATCAGCGGGATGATCAGGCCGGCATAGGTGTCGATCATGCCGAGATCGACCATCACCTTGTAGGTCGGCAGGATGCGCACCTCGACGGGAAGCATCAAGGTGATGAAGATCAGCCAGAAGAAGGTCATGCGCAGCGGAAAGCGGAAAAATACGATCGCGTAGGCCGACAGGATCGAGATGAAGATCTTTCCCACCGCGATGCCGAGCGCCATGATCGTCGTGTTGAGCAGCAGCCTGCCGACGCTGACGCCGCCGATACGGCCGACACCGCCGAACAGCGCTTCGGTGTAATTGTTCCAGAACTGATCGCCGGGCAGGAGCGGCAATGGCGGCCTGAGGATCGTTTGCAGCGTCTGCGTCGAGGCAACGAACGTGTAGTAGATCGGGAAAGCAACGATCAATATGCCGAGGATCAGCACGGCGTGGGCGATGACGGTGCGGAGCGGTGACTGGCCGATCATCGCTCGCCCTCAGCCGTAATGGACTTTGCGTTCCACATAGCGGAACTGGATGGCCGTGAGCGAGATGACGATGACCATCAGGATGACCGACTGCGCCGCCGAGTCACCGAGGATCAGATTGACGAAGCCGTCATTGTAGACCTTGTAGACCAGCGTTTCAGTCGTCTTGCCCGGACCGCCCCCGGTGACGGCATGGACGATGCCGAACGTGTCGAACAGGGCATAGACGGTGTTGACGACCAGCAGGAAGAAGGTCGTCGGCGCAAGCAGCGGGAAGACGATGGTCCAGAATCGCTTGGTCTCGCCGGCGCCGTCCATGGCCGCCGCCTCGATCAAGGCTTTCGGCACCGCCTGCAGGCCGGCGACGAAGAACAGGAAATTGTAGCTGATCTGCTTCCAGGCAGCGGCGGACACCAGCAGGATCATGGCCTGGGTGCCGTTGAGCAGTGGATCCCAGGCGATGCCGAAACTTCTCAGCATGTAGGCCAGCGACCCGATCGACGGGTTGAAGAGGAACAGCCACAGCATACCGGCGATTGCCGGCGCCACCGCGTAGGGCCAGATCAAGAGCGTGCGGTAGAGACCTTTGCCGCGCACCACCTTCTCTGCCATGACCGCAAGCAGGAGCGCCACGCACATGGCGACGATGGCGGTCGCAAGGGAAAACACCACCGTGACCTTGATCGAGTTCAGGTAGGCCGGATCGGCAAGCACTTTCCTGAAATTGGCGAACCAGACGAACTTGGTCCTCAGTCCGAACGGATCCTGCCTGAGCATGGATTGGTAGAACGCCTGACCGGCCGGCCAGTAGAAAAACACGAGCGTGATGGCCAGTTGCGGCGCCACCAGCAGGTAGGGAAGGATCTTGTTGGGAAACACGACGCGAGGGGTCATGGAGCCACTCCGAGGTGATGAGGCGGGCGGCACGATGTAGCATCCCTCTTCGCCAAGATGGCTTTGACGAGCGTTTCGGATTGGGCATCATCGACCGTTGGCGAAATCGCAAGGGACGGCAAAACTCCCCTCGCCGAGGGGAGATGCCTGGCAGGACAGGTGGATGCGCCGTAGAGCAAGGACCTGCGCTCGCTCTAATTCCCCAGCGCTTCCTTGATCGCCGCATTGCCACGCGTAACCGCATTGTCGAGCGCCTGCTGCGCGGTTTGCTGGCCGGCGAGCATCTTTTCGAACTCCTCGTTCTGGATATCGCGCACCTGCGGCAGGTTCGGAAGACGTACGCCCTTGGAATTGTCGGTCGGCGCCTTACCCGTCATCTGCAGGATCGGGGTCTCGCGACCGACGTTCTTGTCATAGAAACCGGACTTCTTGGTCGCTTCATAGGCGGCAAGCGTTACCGGCAGATAACCCGACTTCTGGTGCAGGTATTCTTGCACCTCGGTCTTCGACAGGTAGGCGAAGAAGGCCGCGACGCCCTTGTATTCCTCGTCGGATTTTTCAGCGAAAACCCACAGGCTGGCGCCACCCGGCGTCGTGTTCTGCGGTGCGCCCTTGGCGTCGCTGTCATAGGGCAATTGGCCGATGCCGTAATTCATGCCGGACTTGACGATATCGCCAAGGCCGCCGGAGGATTCGGTCATGATCCCGCATTCGCCGGCGAGGAAGATCTGCTTGGCTTCGGAGGTGCGGCCGCCATATTTGAAGGTGCCGTCCTTGGCGAGGTCCGCCAGCGCCTGGAAGTGGTTGACGAAAATCGGCGCATTGATCTTGAGCTCGACATCGCCGCCGGCCAGACCGTTCTGCTGGGTGGCCCATGACACGTCATTCCAGGCCGCGAAATTCTCCAGATGGATCCAGGTCAGCCAGGTCGAGGTGTAGCCGCAGGCGGCCGCGCCGCTCGCCTTGATCTTCTTGGCGTCTTCCCACACCTCATTCCAGGTCTTGGGTGGGCTGTCGACGTCGAGACCAGCCTTCTTGAAGATATCCTTGTTGTAATAAAGGATCGGCGAGGAGGAGTTATAGGGGAAAGAGAGCATGGTGCCGTCCGGCTTCGAATAATAGCCGACTATGCCTGGCAGATACTGGCTCTTGTCGAAGGTCATTCCAGCGCTGGTCAACACATCGGCTGCCGGCTTGATTGCGCCTTCGGCTGCCATCATCACGCCGGTGCCGACGTCGAACACCTGCATGATGTCGGGCGCCTGGCCGGCACGGTAGGCGGCGATGCCGGCATTCAGCGTCTCGGGGTAGGTGCCTTTGAACACCGGAACGAGTTCATAGTCGCTCTGGCTGGCATTGAAATCTTTGGAGATCTTGTCGACAACTTCGGCATTGGCGCCAGTCATGGCGTGCCACCAACTGATCTGCGTGACAGCAAAAGCGGAGGTTGAGGAAAGCAGCATAAAGGTGGCGGCAACACCGGCCGCGAAGCCGAAGGACTTCATGTTTCATCTCCCGTTTGTCATTGGCGAAAGGGGCACTCCCGCAAAGGCAATATGTGTCGCTCATGACAATCAGACAACGGTTTTGTTGCAGATCGACGAACTTCACCCCTTTACCTCACGCCACCTCGCCTCCGCTTGGACGCATGGAAAGCCACACGGTTAGCCGGCTTAGCGCGACGACAAGCGCCAGGAACCACCGTCGGAACTGCCAAGCTGCCTTTCGGGGTGGCAGCCTTGATTGCAGCCGCTGCAACCCGAAGAGACACGCCAAGGTTGCAGGCGACTTTATCGATCCCTCAACGGCAACGCGCTACTCAATCCTGCTGCCCTGTTTATTTCCAAAGATCAGGTGAAATAAAATGCTGACGGTCTACAATTGTATCGTCAACGAACACGATCTGAGACTGGTCGCACTCGCCGCGCTGATCTGCGGAATTTCCTGTTTCTCTGCCGTCAACCTGCTTCATCACATAAGCCGCTCCACCGATCGGAACCGGCTTGCCTGGCTGATGATCGCGGCCACTTCGACCGGCTTCGGCATCTGGGCAACGCACTTCATCGCCATGCTCGCATTCACACCGGGCATACCCAGTGCTTACGATCCCGCACTTTCCGTGCTTTCGCTCGCTGCTTCGGTCACTCTGACGGCAGCCGGCATGTGGATCGCCACCTTGCGGAATGAGTTCGACTATCATCTCGTCGGCGGCGCCGTGCTGGGCGGCGGTATCGCGGCCATGCACTACATCGGTATGGCGGCGTTCGAGGTTCAGGGCCGCATCGAGTGGAACCTGTTGCTTGTCGCCGTTTCCCTTCTGGCCGGCGTGACGCTCGCGGCGCTGGCGCTGCGTGTCGTGCAGCGCCGTCCCTCCTTGAAGGCGACATCCGGCGGCGCGGTGCTGCTGACGCTGGCAATCTGCACCCTGCATTTCATCGGTATGGGTGCCGTCTCGATCTTCCCCGATCCCTCGATCGTCATATCCGAATATACGATCGAGCCGACCTCGCAGGCTTTTGCGGCCGCCGCCGCCACACTGGTGATCCTGGTTCTGTCGGCATCGGCGCTGTGGATCGATTTGCGCTTCCGTCGCCAGAAGCTCGAGGTAGACCGCATGCACGGCCTGGCCAATGCCGCCGTGGAGGGGCTGATCGTCTGCGACGGCCACCGCATCATCAGTGCCAATGACAGCATGGCGACATTGACGGGCATCGCAACAGCGACGCTGAACGGAATGCAGCTTGGCGATCTCTTCGGATCCGACATGTCGGGCTTCGGCGAACAGCCGCAGGAGGCCGAATTGAGCGGCCGCGATGGCACGAGCATTCCTGTCGAGCTGATCGCCAGGAGCATCGACTATTGTGGCAAGCCTCACAACGTGGTCGCGGTCCGCGACATTCGCGAGCGCAAGAAGGCGGAACAGGAGATCCTGCGGCTTGCCCATTTCGATCCATTGACCGGACTGGCCAATCGCCGCAGCTTTTCCGGCCGGCTGGAGACGGAAATCGCTGCGATGGGCCGGACCAGGAAAGGCGGCCAGCTTGCGCTTCTGCTGCTCGATCTCGACCGGTTCAAGGAGGTCAACGACCTGTATGGGCACGGCGCGGGCGACGCCATGCTGCAGAAGGTTGCGCACTGCGTTACCGGCATTCTTCGCCAAGGACAGATGGTGGCGCGGCTGGGCGGCGATGAGTTCGCCATCATCGCGCCGAACCTGACCGACCCGTTGGAGGCGGGCCGTATCGCCAACGCCGTGCTGACCGCCATGCGCGAGGAAAACCGGCTCTCGGTCGGCGGCGGCCTGGTGTCGGCCAGCATCGGCATTGCGCTTTATCCATCGGATGCCGAAAACCAGGCCAGCCTGATAAGCCACGCCGATACCGCGCTCTACCGGGCCAAGACCGAAGGCAAGGACACCTACCGCTATTTCGAAGCTTCGATGGGGGCCGAGGCCCGCGACAAGCGCGTGATGGAGCACGAACTGCGCCAGGCGGTCGCACGCCAGGAGTTCTACCTCGTCTATCAGCCGCAGAAGGAGATCAGCAGCGGGAAGATGGTCGGTTTCGAAGCGCTGGTCCGGTGGCGGCATCCGACGCGCGGCGACGTCTCGCCGAGCATATTCATCCCGGTCGCCGAAGACAGCGGCGCCATTGGCCAGATTGGCGAATGGGTGCTGACGGCCGCCTGCGAGG
>NZ_RZRK01001439.1:0-619 GCF_003997835.1 Mesorhizobium sp. M7A.F.Ca.CA.004.12.1.1 | reverse complement strand
TCCATAGGCGGTCTCGACCAAAGCCGCGGGTGTCTGCACCTGGATGACGGCAAGCACGATGCCGGCAGCGGCAAGCACGGCCACCACGGGCAGGATCGCCCAAGAAAACCGCCGCAGGAATGGCGTGGCCCCCGCCGATTGCCCCTTCAGCGCCAGCCCGAGTGGGATCAATGCGCCGGCCCACAACGCGATGCCGACGCCGTGCAGGAACACCATCGGCCGCGTCAGCCATTGCGGCTCGGCGGCACTGGCATGGCCGCTGGCGGCAAGGGCGACCCCCACCCCGGCCAGGCCGGCCAGCGCCGATGGTTTGGCGGTGGCGCGGGGACCGGCCAGCGACAGCAGGCCAAGGCCCAGCGCGATCAGCGCGACCAGCACTGTCCAGCCGAAACTGGTGTCGAGCCCGGTCCGCCAGACGACCGATTGTGCCAGATGGGAGAGCGGCGCCCCCAATGCGTCCAGACCTTGCAAGCCGAGCGACAGGCACGACGCGACCAGCCCGCTCAGGATTGCAGCTGCAACGAAGCGCTGCCCGGCACGGCCACTTCCGGCCAACCAGGCAAGCGCGAAGGCGCCGCCAACGCCGAGGAAAAGGCCGACGTAGAGAAAGATTTTGCCC
>NZ_RZRK01001438.1:0-620 GCF_003997835.1 Mesorhizobium sp. M7A.F.Ca.CA.004.12.1.1 | reverse complement strand
TTCCCGTGCCACCGCCTATCGTTACTTCCCGAGCCAGTCGGCACTGGTGCAGGCCGTCGTCGACGAGGGGCTGGGGCCAATCCTCACCTGGCAATCGACCTCCGCCGATGCCGAGCGCCGGGTCGCGGAGCTGTTCGATACGGCCATGCCGCGCATCGAGGCCTTCGAGGCCACGTTCAAGGCAGCACTGAAGCTGTCGCTCGATCAATGGGCGCGGCGTCAGGCCGGCACGCTGGGCGCTGAGCCCGCCTTTACGCGCGGCCATCGCATCGACTTGCTGAAAGATGCGATCGCGCCGCTCAAGAGCCGTTTGCCGCCGCGCGACTTCAAGCGGCTGGCGCAGGCGCTGTCGCTGATCTTCGGCGTCGAGGTGCTGATTGTGCTCAAGGATATCTGGGGACTGGACAGCCGCCGGACGAGGGCGGTCGCACAGTGGGCAGCCGGGGCGCTGGTGCGTGCGGCAGTCGCGGAATCGGTCGATGAAGGAGGCAGCCCCGATCCGAAGGCAGTCATGAAATAGAGCCTATCTGGTTCGACCAGATTGGCATGCACGCTACTGATCTTAGCCGTTGAGTGGGGTGTCGGACAATACCCAATCATATCACTGAGTAGGAAAATCT
>NZ_RZRK01001437.1:0-622 GCF_003997835.1 Mesorhizobium sp. M7A.F.Ca.CA.004.12.1.1 | reverse complement strand
GGCTATCGCCTGCTGGCCATGGGCTCCGAGCATTCGCTGATCGGGCTTGGGGCAAAAACGCTGATCAAGAGCGTCCGCGATTCGATCGGGTCCTGAAGACGCTCAAGGTTTCAGATCCGTCAGGAATTTGGCGAAGGTCATTGAACCTTCGGGCCAAGGACCAAAACCTGAATCCGGGTTGAGATGACCGGTCTCACCGGCATCGATGAACAGCGAACCCCAGGCGCCGGCGATATCCTCCGCGACATCGAAGGCGCAGAACGGATCGTTGCGGCTGGCGATCACGATCGAGGGAAAGGGCAGCGGCTCACGCGGATAGGGGCCGAAGGTCATCAGGTGCCTGGGCCTGATCTCGGGATTGGCGACGTCGGGAGGTGCCACGAAGAAGGCCCCGGCAACCGGCTTGCGGAACTGCGGAATGGCTTGCACTGCAGCGGCGACACCGAGCGAGTGCGCCACCAGGACGACCGGCCGCTCGGCCTCGTTGACCGCCTCGGCAACGCTCGCCGTCCAGTCCTCGCGAACCGGCTTCGACCACTCGGCCTGTTCGACGCGGCGCGCCGTCGACAGTTTCGACTGCCAGCGGCTCTGCCAATGGTCGGGGCCGGAATTGGTGTAGCCC
>NZ_RZRK01001436.1:0-624 GCF_003997835.1 Mesorhizobium sp. M7A.F.Ca.CA.004.12.1.1 | reverse complement strand
GCAACACACTCGGCGTCGGCGTCAACCGTCCAGGCGCCTTCGGCGAGTATCTGGCGATCCCGCAGCACAATGTTGTGCCGATCCCCGACGATGTGCCCGATGAGATTGCCGCGATCTTCGATCCCTTGGGCAATGCCGTCCACACCGCATTGTCCTTCGATCTGGTCGGCGAGGACGTGCTGGTGACTGGCGCCGGGCCGATCGGCATCATGGGCGCGCTCGTCGCCCAATGCGTCGGCGCGCGCAAAGTGGTCATCACTGACATCAACCCGGTGCGGCTGGCGCTAGCCAAGAAACTCGGCGTCCAGCATGTCGTCGACGCCTCGAAGGAGAAGCTGCGCGACGTCATGCCGGTGCTCGGCATGACCGAGGGGTTCGACGTCGGGCTCGAAATGTCAGGCGCCGCCCCCGCTTTCCGCGACATGATCGATGCCATGAACAATGGCGGCAAGATCGCCATTTTAGGCATCGCGCCGACCGGCTTCGAGATCGACTGGAACAAGGTCATTTTCAAGATGCTGCATCTCAAGGGCATCTATGGCCGCGAGATGTTCGAGACCTGGTACAAGATGATCGCGCTGGTGCAGGGCCCGCTGGATGTCTCCGGCCTGATCACCCACCGCA
>NZ_RZRK01001435.1:0-625 GCF_003997835.1 Mesorhizobium sp. M7A.F.Ca.CA.004.12.1.1 | reverse complement strand
AGTCACTTTTAAGTTGAAGTTCAGGCAAAAGAAAAACCCGCGCCAGCCGTGCCAGCGCGGGTTCCCCAAATCAGAATTGCGAATGCTTGGGAAGCGCTGGTCTTAGGCGACAGCGCTTTCAAAAGCGTTCGGCGTGGTGTTCTTCAGATATTCGAGCGCCACCTTGGCCTTGGCGACCAGGGCTGCGAAAGCCTGCGGCTCATGGATGGCCATGTCCGACAGGATCTTGCGATCGATCTCGATGCCCGACTTGTTGAGGCCGTCGATGAAACGGCCATAGGTCAGGCCATGCTCGTGCGTCGCGGCGTTGATGCGCTGGATCCACAGCGCGCGGAACGAGCGCTTGCGGTTCTTGCGGTCGCGGTAAGCGTACTGCAGCGACTTTTCCACCGCCTGCTTGGCGATGCGGATGGTGTTCTTGCGGCGGCCGTAGAAGCCTTTCGCGGCTTTCAGGACCTTCTTGTGCTTGGCGTGCGAGGTGACGCCTCTTTTTACGCGTGCCATGTCATGATCTCCTTAAAAGCAATTCCAGGAAAAGTGCCTTGCGGTTTTCCGTTCGGAATTGCGTAAAACAAATGCGTGTCCAGACCGAATGCCTTATTTGAGCGGGATGTTATCCAAAAAG
>NZ_RZRK01001434.1:0-626 GCF_003997835.1 Mesorhizobium sp. M7A.F.Ca.CA.004.12.1.1 | reverse complement strand
CCTCAGCGCGGGCCTCATCGGCTTCGTCCGAGGCGGCGATGCGGCGCCAGGCTTGCCGCTGCTGATAACATTGTCGCCGGCTACCGGCGCCGGGCACCTCGCCCCCCTCATCATCAGCGGCTCCGGCAATGCTCTCGATGCGCGCGATCGCCGCCTTGGCGGCGCCCACGCGCGCCAGGCGCTCCTCGGCGGCGCCGGCATCCTCACCGGGCTCGACCAGCCCCCTGGCGATCGTCGGCAGAGCGAGGCTGGCGATGACCAGCGAGCAGATAATGACGCCGGCGGCCAGGAAAATGACCAGGTCGCGCGCCGGAAACGGCGAGCCGTCCGGCATGGCGAGCGGCAGTGACAGGATGCCGGCCAGCGTAATGGCGCCGCGCACACCGGCCACCGAACCGGCGAGCCGCACGCGCAGCCCGAACGGCTCCACTTTGCGCTTGCCCAGACGCGCAGCGATGCCGGCGGCGATATCGCCCACCCAGATCCACAGGAAGCGCAACGCGATCAGGCACAGCGTCAGCGCGATGACGGTCGCGATCGGCTGGACGATCGGGTGCAGGCTCATGAGCTCCGGCGGCACATGGCGGATGATGTCGGGAAGTTGGAGCCCAAGCACGATGAAGAGA
>NZ_RZRK01001433.1:0-627 GCF_003997835.1 Mesorhizobium sp. M7A.F.Ca.CA.004.12.1.1 | reverse complement strand
TCCCCGGTCTCGACCTGGTGATCGAGAATGGCGAGTTCGTCGTCTTCGTCGGCCCGTCGGGTTGCGGCAAGTCAACGCTGCTGCGGCTGATCGCCGGGCTCGAGGACACCAGCGGCGGCTCCATCAACATCGACGGCCGCGACGTCACCGGCGAGGCACCGGCCAAGCGCAAGCTCGCCATGGTGTTCCAGTCCTATGCGCTCTATCCGCACATGACGGTGGCCAAGAACATCGGTTTCCCGCTGAAGATGGCCGGCGAGGACAAGGCGACCATCGACAAGAAGGTGGGAGACGCCGCGCGCGTGCTCAACCTGACCAACTATCTCGAACGCAGGCCCGGCCAGCTTTCCGGCGGCCAGCGCCAGCGCGTCGCCATCGGCCGCGCCATCGTGCGTCAGCCGACCGCCTTCCTGTTCGACGAACCGCTGTCCAATCTCGATGCGGCACTGCGCGGCACCATGCGGCTGGAGATCAGCGAGCTGCACCATCAGCTCAAGACGACCATGATCTACGTCACCCACGACCAGGTCGAAGCCATGACCATGGCCGACAAGATCGTCGTGCTGAACGCCGGCAACATCGAGCAGGTCGGCTCGCCGATGGAGCTCTACAAGACGCCGAAGAACC
>NZ_RZRK01001432.1:0-628 GCF_003997835.1 Mesorhizobium sp. M7A.F.Ca.CA.004.12.1.1 | reverse complement strand
GACCACCAGTTCAAAGACAACCGTCGATCAGGCCGTGTCCCTGTTCAGCAAGACGCAAACCCAGTCGATGTCGCTCAACCGCATCAATTCCGAGCGCGACGCCGTCAGCGAGGCACGTGAAGCCAAGACCGCGCGTCTGCGCGAATTGCGGCTGGAGAAGGAGGCCGACGAGATGGCCGCCGCCGCCGCGCTAGCCGCTTTGCCGAAGCGGGCCGGAAGACGCTGATGGCTACCAAACGCGTACCGCCAACACCGATCGCCGCCGACGCAACCATTGCCGATATGGTCGAAGGCCTCGACAAGCCGGTCGAATTCGTCCGGCGTGTGCTGGAAAAGCTCGAACGCTGCAAGCGTGCCCACGGTGATGCCCAGGTGCGCGTCGGCGTGCGTGGCCGCGCCGAATGCCCGAACTACCTGATCGAATATGTCCGCGAAGACGCCAAGACCCATGAGCGGGTGACTTATCAGGACGCCGCCTACAGCGGCAGCACGCATCGCGAGCTGGCGGCCCATCACATCGAGGCGGTGAAAAACTGGTCGCCCGAGGAAATGAACATCACGGCCGTTTCGGCGCTGATCGGCCGCCTGCGCAATCCGCGCGCCCCATCATCGCGCTTCGCCGACGAGG
>NZ_RZRK01001431.1:0-631 GCF_003997835.1 Mesorhizobium sp. M7A.F.Ca.CA.004.12.1.1 | reverse complement strand
GTTCCAATCCATGCGAGACGAAGGCGACCTTGGCCGGGAAACGGCCATGCGGGGTGAAGCATTCGCCGACGCCGATCATCACCGCCGTCATGTGCGACAGCGGGGCGAGGTCGCCGGAGGCGCCGACCGAACCTTGCGCCGGCACCACCGGGATGACGTCGTTGGCCAGCATCGCTTCGAGCAGCTCGATGGTCTGCGGCCGCACACCCGACGCGCCCTGCGCCAGGCTGGCGAGCTTCAGCGCCATCATCAGCCTGCAGACAGCAACCGGCATCGGCTCTCCGACGCCGGCGGCGTGCGACAGGACGATGTTGCGCTGCAAGGTCTCGAGATCCTCGGCCGGGATGCGGACGCTGGCCAGTTTGCCGAAGCCGGTGTTGATGCCATAGACCGGCTCGCCCTTGGCAACGATCCTGGCGACAGCCTCGGCGCTCGCCTTGATCTTTGGCCGGCAGGCATTGTCCAGCTTGGGCACGGCGCCACGATAGATGGCGCGCCAGTCGGCCAGCGTCGCATTGCCGGGCTTCAGGGTCAGTTCGGTCATTGTCCTCTCCAGATGCGGGCATGCAGCGGGTTGAAGCCCATGCGATAGACGAGTTCGGCGGGGCGCTCGATGTTCCAGATCGCCAGG
>NZ_RZRK01001430.1:0-633 GCF_003997835.1 Mesorhizobium sp. M7A.F.Ca.CA.004.12.1.1 | reverse complement strand
GTGTAGGCTCTGGCAGCCCATGCCGCTTCCGGTGCAGCGAATGACGCGAATTTGCATCCCGGTGCGGCGCGGCTTTGAAATCTTATGAGACCGCTTCGAATCCGCTGAATTGGCACAGTTCGTGCTTGATGGAGGCGCAAGCGGGGGGTCACAACCCGTTTTTTTGGCAGTGGAGGCCACTTTTTACATGAAAAAGATCGAAGCGATCATCAAGCCATTCAAGCTGGACGAAGTGAAGGAAGCGCTTCAGGAGGCCGGACTGCAAGGCATAACCGTCACCGAGGCAAAGGGCTTCGGTCGTCAGAAGGGCCATACCGAACTCTACCGCGGCGCCGAATATGTCGTCGATTTCCTGCCCACGGTGCAGATCGCGGTCGTCCTTGTCTCCGTCGCGGTCGACGGCGCCATCGAGGCCATCCGCAAGGCGGCCCAGACGGGCCGCATCGGTGACGGCAAGATCTTCGTCTCCAACATCGAGGAAGTCGTGCGGATCCGCACCGGCGAAACGGGCATGGACGCGGTCTGAACCGACCGCCCCATCCTCCTGAAAACGTCATCATCAAAAAAAGTCATCACACAGGGATACACGACATGACGACAGCCAAAGACATCATGAAGCAGATCAAGGACAAC
>NZ_RZRK01000142.1:0-10131 GCF_003997835.1 Mesorhizobium sp. M7A.F.Ca.CA.004.12.1.1 | reverse complement strand
CTTCAAGATCACGTAGCTTGCAGGCGGCCTCGTAGCCGGCGTGGTAGCTGAACTGCCCCGCATCGATGACGGCAGGCACTGCAAGGCCGCGCTCGACCGCGCGTTCGCTGAAGCCGCGGTGACGGGCAACATTGGTCGAGGCATCCGCCAGCGCGGCGATGTAGGCCAGGCGCCGGTGGCCGGTGTCGGCCAGATAGTCGGCAATGCTGCGGCCGCCCAGGATGTTGTCGCAGGAGATGCCGAAAGCGTGGTCGTCGGCCGACAGCCGGTTGAAGAAGATCACCGGCGTGCCGGCGTTGCGGCACTCCTGCGCGGCTTCCGACGACAATGTTGCCGCGAGAATGATGGCGAGGTCGGGCTGGTAGTTGAGAAGAAGGCGCAGCGCCTGGTCGACCTCGCCCGACTGGTCGGCCGCGACCAGCATCACGTTCATGTCGATGGCGCGCAGCTCGGTGGTGAGCCGGGTGAGGACTTCCGGGTAGAACGGATTCTTGATGTCGGCGACGACCACGCCGACAATGCGCGTCTTCTTGGTGATGAGACTGCGCGCGAAGGGGTTTGGCGAATAGCCAATCTCCCTCGCGCGGTTCAACACCACGTCGCGCGTGCCCTTGGCGATCACCGCATCGGCGTGAAAAGCCCTGGAGACGGTCGAAACAGACATGCCGAGGTCGCGCGCCAGATCCTTCACGGTCAGGCGGGGTTTGCTGTTCTTGTTGCGGGCGATGACCGACATGAAAACTCCGTTGCGCTGCCTTAGGCCTCGTTGCGACCTCCGTAGCGGCGGACCCGGATGTTGGCCTGCTCGGCATGTCCGTAGAAACCCTCCAGGGCACACAGGCGCGAACAGTACTCGCCGATCATGGCGCTCGCTTCGTCGGTCAGGACGCGCTGATAGGTGCAGGTCTTGATGAACTTGCCAACCCACAAACCGCCAGTGTAGCGGGCCGCCTTCTTGGTCGGCAGCGTATGGTTGGTGCCGATGACCTTGTCGCCATAGGCGACATTCGTGCGCGGCCCCAAAAACAGCGCGCCGTAGTTGCGCATGTTGCCGAGGAAGTAGTCGGGATCGCGCGTCATCACCTGCACGTGCTCGGAGGCGATACGGTCGGCTTCCACAACCATTTCCTCGTAGGAATCGCATACGATCACCTCGCCGTAGTCAGCCCACGCCTTGGCGGCGATCTCGGCCGTCGGCAGGATTTTCAGCTGCCGCTCGATCTCCGCCATGGTGTCGCGCGCCAGCTTCGGCGAATTGGTCAGAAGCACCGCCGGGCTTGTCGGGCCATGTTCGGCCTGGCCGAGCAGGTCGGTCGCGCAGATCTCGCCGTCGACGCTGTCGTCGGCGATCACCAGCGTTTCGGTCGGACCGGCGAACAGATCGATCCCGATGCGCCCGTAGAGCTGGCGCTTGGCCTCGGCGACGAAGGCGTTGCCCGGACCGACAAGCATGTCGACGCGCCCGATGGTCTCGGTTCCGAGCGCCATGGCGCCAACGGCCTGGATGCCGCCCAAAACGTAGATCTCGTCGGCGCCACCCATGTGCATGGCGGCGACGATGGCCGGATGCGGCCCGCCTTGGAACGGCGGCGCGCAGGCGATGATCTTCTTCACGCCGGCGACCCTTGCCGTCACCACGCTCATGTGCGCGGAGGCGACCATCGGATATTTGCCGCCCGGCACGTAGCAGCCGACCGTGTCGACGGGAATGTTCTTGTGGCCAAGGACGACACCCGGCAGCGTTTCCACCTCGAGATCCTGCAGGCAGGCGCGCTGCTTCTCGGCGAAATTGCGGACCTGCGCCTGGGCGAAGCGAATGTCCTCCAGATCCCTTGCCGAGACTTTGGAGATGGCCTGTTCAATATCGCTGTCGGTCAGCCGGAAGCTCTGCGGCGACCATCTGTCGAAACGCTCCGACAGTTCCCGGACGGCGGCGTCGCCCCGCTTCTCGATATCGGCGAGGATCGTCTCGACGGTCGTTCGGACAACCGCGTCGCCCTGGGCGACAGCCTCGGGATCTCTGCCCCGCTTCAGAAAGGTCGGCATGTTCTCATCCTTGTCTTGGGTGGGATGGACGGCAGGGTGCCGTCCATCGATCGCATTGCTGGTCGTCAGGGCTTCACCGTCGGCTCGATCTTGGTGAGCTTGTATTCGTCGGCCGGGGCCTTGCACGACGAGCAGTTGATGCCGGGCGCGTCGGGCGCCTGCTTCACATCCGCCGGCAGCGGCTGGATGGCCGCTCCGGGCGTCGGCTTGCCCTCGAGCGCCGACTGTAGCGACAGTTCCGGCAGAAGCTCGGGATTGAAGACCTCGGTGACGAAGGATGAGGGCACCTTGTCGGACGGGAACACGTTGCAGCCGTCGGCGAAGGTGTCGCCCTTGCAAGGCTTGACCTGATCAGCCGGCACCCAGGGCAGCGGGTACTCGATGTTCATCGGCTTCAGGTCGCGCTTCTTGGTCAGGATCTCCATCATCAGCTTGAAGGCGTAGCCGGAGGTGGCGGGCGGCGAGCCGGCCGAGACGCCTTTGAGACCCATGCCCTGCATCTTCGGATCGGCAAGGCCGAGGCGGAAGCCGTCGGAGTTCTCGCCGGTCATCGGCACGAGCTTGTTGCCCTTGTCGAGCTGCGCTTGGATCGCACCGTATTCGCCGGCCTGGGCCCAGATGCCGTCGACGTCCGGATGCGCGGCGAGCGCCTTGGCCGTCTCCTGCTGCGTGGTGCGGTCATCCCAGTAGGAATAGTATTCCGCGACCACCTTGATGCCGGGATACTGGTTGAAGATGTGCATCGCGCCGTCGGTGTGGCGCTTATCGACCGAGTTGCCCGGAACGCCACGGCTCAGGAAGATGTTGCCCTTGCCGCCGAGGATGTTGACCAGCGCCTGGGCGCTGTTCTCGCCGAAACCAGCGGTGATGTAGCTGACGTTGTAGGCGCAGGGTTCGGTCACCGTCGCGTCATACATAAAGAAGAGCACGCCCTTCTGGCAGCCGCGATGGATGGTGCGGTTCAGCGCCGTCGACGAGATCGGGAAGCTGATGATGCCGTCGGCGCCATCCTGGATCATGCTCTCATAGGCCGAGATCTGCGCCTGCGGATCGGTGCCGGAGATGACCTCCTTCAGCTCCACGGTCTTGTCGTAAGGCGGCGTCTGCGCCAGCGCCTTGACGATGTTCGCGGCCTCCGACTGCCAGGAATTGCCGCTGTAGCTCAGCGACAGATAGACCTTGAGCTTCTTGTCCTGCGCGTCGGCATGGTCGATGACCGTCGCAACGCCCGCAGTTGTGGCAAGCGTCAGCGACGCGGCCAGTCCCAGTCTTCTTAACAGCTTCATTTCCATCAACCTCCCTTTGGATTTGGCCCTTTCAGGTGCCGGACCAGAGCTTGTGAGAACGTTCTCACAATTGGACAAAAAGTATCACACGCAGGCGCATGGTCATTTCCTTCGCGTCAGCAACCGATTTCCGATGTGGGTCAGGAACTCGCCCCGCAGCACCAGCAGCGCCCCGACGATGATCGCGCCCTCGATGATGGTGCGCCATCCCTCGCTGAGCCCGATGGCCGAGATCATCATGCCGAGCGTGGTCAGAAGGATTGCGCCGCCGACCGTACCGATGAAGGTTCCGCCGCCACCGAGGATCGAGGAGCCGCCGATCACGACGGCGGCTATCGAGGGCAGCATGTAGCTGTCGCCCATCCTGAGCGTCGCGCCGTTAGAGTAGCCGACCAGCATCATGCCGACGAAGCCGGCGCAAACGGCGCTGATCGCATAGGGCATGAGTTCGAGCCGGTTGACGTTGACGCCGGCGATGAGCGCGGCGTTCCTGTTGGTGCCGAGCGCGCGAAGCCGACGTCCTAGCGCGGTGAAGTTCTGCAGCAGCCAGCCGAGCAGGATGAAGGCGAGGGTGAAGTAGATGACCACCGGCACGCCGAGAAACCACGCCTTCATCAGCCATAACAGGGCCGATGGCGAACCGCCGCGCGGCGTGCCGCTAGTATAGCCGAGCGCCGCGGAGGCGATGACGATCGACGTCGCCATCGTCATGATGAAAGGCGGCACCTTTAGCCAGACGATACCGACGCCGCTCACCGCGCCGACCAGGGCACAGATGAGCAGGATGGCCGGCAGCATGTACCAGATGCCGGCGTCGTTCGTGCCGATCCAGTTCGTCGTCAAAACGCCGCCGAGCGTGATGAGCGCGGGTATCGACAGATCCAGTCCGCCGATCAGGATGACAAGCCCCTGCCCAAAGGAAAGGATGATCAGGAAGGATGCAAGGATCAGCACTGTGAGAACCTGGCTCCAGGAGCCGAGCGCCGGGCTGATGAAGCGCGAGCACAACACGAGCACGATGCTCAGTCCGAACACGACAAGTGTGTTCACCGTTTCGCGGTCCAGCTTCTGCCTGCCGCGCTGGTCGGAAGAGGCGTCGAAAGGCATCGCCATGTCCTTATGCGCGTTCACCGGGCGTCGTCCTTCTTGAGCAGGCGCGCCACCGCGTTGCCGAAGACGATCGCGAGCACCAGCACGAAGCCCTGGAAGATGCCGGTGTAGAAAGACGACACACCGCCCGAGAACAGCACTTTCTGCAAAAGCATGAGCGTGCCGGCGCCGAGGATCGAGCCGATAAGGCTGCCGCGGCCACCGCTGAGCGGTGTGCCGCCAAGCGCCACGGCGGCAAAGGTGAGCACCAGGAATGGAGTGCCCGCCGTCGGATTGCCGGTCGCGGTCTGGGCGCTCAGCATGAAGCCGGCGACGCCATAAAGGATGCCAGCGCCGACGAAGGCAGTGATGCGCACGCCCGATACGGCCACGCCGGAGTAACGGGCCGACTGCTCGTCGGCGCCGATCGCATAAAGGCCGATGCCGGTGTTCGTTCGCCGGAAGGCCAGCCACAGCACGGCGGCGGCAACCAGGAACAGACCGGCAATCGGAACGACACCGAAGAGCGTGTCGGTCAAGGTGTAGGTGACAAAGTCGGAGACCATGCCGCCGGGCGCGTCGAGGATGACGAGCGCCAGCCCCTGGCAGATGATCATCGTGCCGAGCGTCGCCGCGATGGTCTGGAGCCCGAGCCTGGCAACCAGAATGCCGTTGATCATGCCGACGATGGCGCCGATCGCGCAGCACATCAGCAGGCTGATCAGCGCTCCGCCCGGGCCGTCGAGCGGATAGACGGCCATCAGCACGTTGGTCAGCGAGACGACGCCCGCGACTGACAGGTCAAAGCCGCGACTGATGACGACCAGCGTCTCGCCCGCCGCCGCCAGCGCCAGCGGCGTCGAATTGTTGACGAGGTCGGTGAATGTGTAGACCGAGAGCGCATCGGGCTGCCAGAACGCGTAGAGCGCGTAGAGCAGGACGTAGATCAGCGCGACGATACCGGTGCCGCTGATGACGGCGCGCCAGAAAGGCGAGCGGCGAGGCGCTGGATTTGCCGCGATCGCGCTCATGCAGCCACTCCCTTCGCCGCACTCCGAGCGTGGCCGATCAGCGCGCCGACGATGGTCTGCTCGTCGATGGCGTCGCCCTGATATTCGGCAAAGATGCGGCCGCCGTAGAGCACGATACAGCGATGCGCGAGATGGACGAGTTCCGGCAGTTCGGATGAATAGAAGAGCACCGAGCCGCCGTCGGCGGCGAATTTGCGAATCGCCTCGTAGATCGACTGCTTGGTGCCGACATCGACCCCGCGCGTGGGATCGAAGAGCAGCAAGGTGCGCGCGCCGGTCATCATGACGCGCGCCAGAAGCGCCTTCTGCTGGTTGCCACCCGAAAGCTCGTCGATCTTGAAATGCAGGTAGCGCTCCTGAAGGTCGACCGCCGCGGCGGTTTTCCTCGCGGCGCGACGCTCGCCGGCGGGCCAGACGATGCCGCCCTGCGCAATGCGGGAAATGATCGGCAGCACCATGTTGCTGGCCGTGGTAAGGCCGCCGAGGATACCTTCCGATTTGCGATCCTCAGGCAGGTAGGCAAGGCCGTTGCCAAAATAGAGCGCGTCGCCTGGGCTGCCGATATGAGCGCGCACGCCGTCGATCTCGATGCTTCCGCCCTTCGCCTTGGCAAGGCCGACCAGTGTCCTGAACAGGTCGCGCTGCCCTTGACCTTCAAGCGCGGCGATGCCGACGATCTCGCCCTGCCTGACATTGAACGACACCTCGTTCAGGATGCCGCCCGAAAGGCCTTTGACGCTCAGCGCGATGGGCGCGGCATCACCTGCTACGGGCAATGTGTTGACCGTTTCACGCGCGCTGCGGCCGACCATCATCTCGAAGATGTTCTCGTCCGAGGCGCCCGAAAGCTCGACGGTGCCGATGCTGCGGCCGTTGCGCAGTATAGTGGCACGCGAGCACAAGCTGCGTACTTCCCCGAGGCGATGGGAAATATAAAGGATTGCGGTCTGCAAGGATTTTTGCCGCCGCACCAGCTCGAACAGCCATTCGACGTCGGCCAGCGCGGCCGTCGGCTCGTCGAGGATCAATAATTTCGAAGCGTGGGTGAAAGCACGGACGATTTCGAGCCGCTGACGGTCCGACAGCGAGAGCACACCCACGGGCGTGTCAGGATCGAAATACGCCAAACCATAATCCTTAAGCGTCTTTCGAGCGGAGGCTATCGCCGTGCGATGCGACGCGAGACCGAGCATGCCCCTGGGCATTTTCGGCAGCATCAGATTCTCGGCGATGCTGAGGTTGGGCAGCAGGCTGAGTTCCTGGAAGGCCGTCGCCACGCCCTGCGCCCGCGCACCGACGATGTCGTGCGGCGCATAGGGCGCGCCAAAGATCGACAGCGATCCGCTGTCCGGCTTCACCACGCCGCTGAGGATCTTGACAAGCGTCGACTTGCCGGCGCCGTTCTCGCCCAGCAGTGCATGGACTTCACCCGGACGCAGGTCAATGGAAACGGAATCGAGCGCGACTGTCGGTCCGTAAGACTTCGCAATCTTGGCGATGCGAACGGCTAGAGGGGTCTCGTCGGTGCTCATCCCTCCTCCCAAGGTAAGGTCGCAACTGCAGTGAGAACGTTCTCTGAGAACGTTCTCACCCTTTCATAAACCGATATTCGTTGTCAACCGGGTATTTGGCGGCCGCATCTCGCTCGACGGCATAGTTTGCGACTTCGCTTCGACATCGACACCGCGGGTCGGCTCATCGAGCAACAGAATTCGGCTGCCGGCATAGACCCAGCGCCCAATCACCACTTTCTGCTGGTTGCCGCCCGACAATGTGCCGACCGGCGTGTCGATCCGCGCCGTCTTGATGCCGATACGACGAATGATATCGCCCGCCGCGTCTGCCATGCGTGATGCCGAGATCACGCCGTTCACCGCCACTCTCGAGAAGTCGGTGGCGACGGTGTTCTCGTCAACGCCGAGTAGCGGCAAGATGCCATCCTCCTTGCGACTTTCAGGCTCATCCCGATTCCGCTTTTGACTCTCTCGCCATACGAGGCACTGGTGATGTTCTTTTGATCGAGCAAGACCGTACCGGCACGCACCGTATCGACCCCACCGATCGCCCCCAGCAGTTCGGTGCGGCCCGAGCCGAGCAGGCCGGCGAAACCCAGCACCTCGCCTCGCCTCGGGATCGAACGAGACACCTGAAAGCTTCGGTGGCACGGCAAGATCGCGCACCGACAACACGTTGTCTCCGCCCCTCGCCTCTCCTTTGCGCCACGAGTTGACCTAGCGCAGCACCGAGAAGCCTTAGGCGCCGGGCGGACCTGGAGGCGCAACCACCGACACCGACATTCGCTGATGGTGGCCATCTGAATTGAGAATTCGTCTCGAAGCAAAACAGCAAGATAATCCGGGTACACAATGAGGCGTGTCCCAGCCCTGATCCCATCAGTGATCCATCGCCTTGACGATCTCTTCAGTCATCTTCTTGGCATCGCCGAGCAGCATCATGGTGCCGTCCTTGTAGAACAGCGTGTTGTCGATGCCGGCATAGCCGGAGCCGAGCGAGCGCTTAACGAACAGGCAGGTGCGGGCCTTGTCGACGTCGAGGATCGGCATGCCGTAGATCGGCGACGACTTGTCGTCGCGCGCGGACGGGTTGGTGACGTCGTTGGCGCCGATGACATAGGCGACATCGGCCTGCGCGAATTCGGAGTTGATGTCCTCGAGTTCGAACACCTCGTCATAGGGCACATTGGCTTCGGCGAGCAGCACGTTCATGTGGCCGGGCATGCGGCCGGCGACCGGGTGGATGGCATATTTGACATCGACGCCATTGGCCTTGAGCTTGTCGGCCATTTCGCGCAGCGCATGCTGCGCCTGGGCAACCGCCATGCCGTAGCCCGGCACGATGATGACTTTCTGGGCGTTCATCATGAGATAGGCGGCATCGTCGGCGGAACCCTGCTTGACCGTGCGTTCGATGCCGTCATCGGCGGCCGCTGCCGTCTCGCCGCCGAAGCCGCCGAGAATGACCGAGATGAAGCTTCGGTTCATGCCCTTGCACATGATGTAAGACAGGATCGCGCCGGATGAGCCGACCAGCGCACCGGTGATGATCAGCGCCAGATTGCCGAGCGTGAAGCCGAGTGCGGCCGCCGCCCAGCCCGAATAGGAGTTGAGCATCGAGACGACGACCGGCATGTCGGCGCCGCCGATCGGGATGATCAGCAGGATGCCGAGCACCAGCGAGGCCGCAACGATCAACCAGAAGACCAGTTTGGACTCGGTGGTGACCAGCCTATTTGTATCACAATAAGAAACACATTAGGTATCACAAAATCGGAAATAGCCGCAAGGCTAATCACTAGCTGTCGAAACTTCTATAGTAAATTCAATAGCTTAGCGAGGAAAGTCGATGGTACCGTTGGCTGGGATCGAACCAGCGACCTCCGGATCCACAATCCGGCGCTCTAACCATCTGAGCTACAACGGCACGTTGCCTGAGCGGATCGAAACAGAAACTCATCCGCCCGCTCTGTCGTTCGGCGATGCGTCCTTACGGGCTTATGGATTCTAATTCAAGGCTTTTGGAAAGCAAAGGTCACTTCCCCACATCGACGCGGCATTTGCCCAGCAAGAAGGCGCAGGCAAGGGCCGGGCGACGGACAAAGAAAAAGGCCGGCGGGAGGAGGTGCCGGCCTTTTCCTGTTACGAGCCAGCGGGAGGAGGTGCTGGCTGGTCACCCGGGGAGCAGAGGGAGGAGGTTCCACTCACCGGGTATTCCTTGATGGCTGCTATCATACACCTGATCGTTTTTAAGAAAATGCGACCTTTTGTTGCATCTTCAGATCATGCGCAAATGTTAGGCAACCTTGATTTCCTTCATCGCCTTCTCGAAGGCGGTCTTGATCGGCTTGGAGACGTCCTCGGCCGCCTTGGAGGCAACGGCCTGGAAGTCCTTGGCCTGCTCGACGGTCGATTCGACGCGCTTGCGCAGGAAGGCGGTCTGCAGCTCGACGACTTCCGACAGCGACTTGGCGCCGATCAGGGCTTCGAGGTGGGAAAAGCCGGCCTCGGCATTGGCACGCAAAGCGGAGATGGTCTTGAGCGACAGGTCGTTGGAAACGGTCTTGGCGTTCTCGTAGGTCGACTCCAGAGCCTTCTGGGTCTCCTCGGCGCCGGTCTTCAGCTTGGCATAGGCCTCTTTCGACTGCTCAACGCCCTTTTCGGCGAAGGCGCGCATCTGGTCGGTGGCCTTGGAAGCGTCGAAGCTCGGGAATTCAACGTTTTCGATCGTCTCGGCGGTCTTGGTCCTGGACATTTTCCATCCTTTTCAGCGGCAGCGGCTTTGACAGAAAGCCGTCTCGTTCCTGTATGATGGCAATATAAAGGCAAATTTTGTGCGTTGCAATATCTTTGTTGCAGTGCACCATAAATTTCTTTTGGGCCGTTAACCAAGAGCCCAGATTCCAGCCTTTGCACGTTCTGGCTTGTGGACCTTCGCGCCTCCGGCTTTTATTAACAAAGCGTTAACTGCAAAATCGCCGCTCCGTGAGGTCCGCCAAGCGCATGCCGTCCGAATATTCCTTCCTCGATGTCGCCGTGCTCGACGCGGTCCGCCAGCGCTTTGCGGCAGGCGACGCGATCGCGATCCTGTCGGCGGATCTGGAGCAGGTGATCTGGGCCAACGGGCCAGGAGCCGCGATGTTCGGTTATCCCGACATCGAGGCG
>NZ_RZRK01001429.1:0-634 GCF_003997835.1 Mesorhizobium sp. M7A.F.Ca.CA.004.12.1.1 | reverse complement strand
ATGCCGGCCCGGATCAAGGCGGCGTATAGCGCGTCGCGATCGGTGCTCCCGTCGGCGGCGACCGTGGCCAGCAGATCGATGCCGGAATAGTGGGTGAAGGCGTCCGCCACCGTCAGCCGTTCCGGCTCGGCGAACGGATCGCAGTCGCGGCCCCGGAAAGAGAAAAGAGTCGCCCCTGCCCTTGTAGCGGCCAGCGCCAGGAAGGCCGCGCAATCCAGCATCAGGCTCTCATAGGCTTCGCCCACCCGATACCATTCGAGCATGGTGAATTCGGGATGGTGCAAGGCGCCGCGCTCGCGGTTGCGGTAGACCGGACCGAAGCTGAAAATCCTGACTTCACCGGCGGCGAGCAGCTTCTTGCAGGCGAATTCCGGCGAGGTGTGGAGATAGAGCGGCGCCCTTGCGCCGTCCGGCCCGACCGCTTCGGTGGCGAAAGCCGCCAGATGCGCCTCGTTGCCGGGCGAAATCTGCAGGGCCGCCGTCTGCACCTCGACGAAATCATGGGCGGCGAACCAGTCGCGCAAGCTGGCGGCGATGCCGTTGCGCAGCATCAGCCGCGGGCGGCGGTCGGCATGAACGTCAGGCGTCCACCAGGGCGAAGCTTCGGTCATGCGGCTCGGATCATGGTGGAAGG
>NZ_RZRK01001428.1:0-634 GCF_003997835.1 Mesorhizobium sp. M7A.F.Ca.CA.004.12.1.1 | reverse complement strand
ACGCGGGCGCGGGAAAAGCCGACCAGACGGGCAAGGTGTGGCGCGATCAGGCCGACGAAGCTCAACGGTCCGACGACCATGGCGGCCAGCGCGGTCAGCAGCGCGGCAACGACGATCAGCATCAATCGTCCGCCGGCGACCGGCACGCCCAGCCCGCGTGCGCTGTCGGACCCGAGCGGCAGGATGTCGAGCCAGCGCGCGGCGAGGAACAGCGGCAGCGTCAGCGGCAACAGACAGGCGAGTGCTAGCCCTGCATCGAGCGCCGACGCCTGGCCGGTCGAGCCGCTCAGCCAGCGCAACAGGATGTAGGACTGCGCGTTGCCCATGGCGATCGTCGCGGTGATCGCAGCGCTGCACAGCGCGCTCATGGCGATACCGGCAAGCAGCAGCCGCTCGGCACCGAACTTTGCTCGTGCGGCAAGGGCCAGCATGGCAATCAAGGCCACCAGTGAGCCCAGGGCTGAGCCGGCGAGCTGCCAGCCAAGATCGGCCGTGGCGCTGACCATCAGCACGGCTGTCAGGCCGGCACCGGCGCCGGTGCCGACGCCAAGCACTTCGGGGCTCGCCAGCGGGTTGCCGGTGACCCGCTGGATGACGACGCCGGCGGCCGCGAGCATGGCGCCGGCGTCGTCAT
>NZ_RZRK01001427.1:0-635 GCF_003997835.1 Mesorhizobium sp. M7A.F.Ca.CA.004.12.1.1 | reverse complement strand
GTCGACCACCCGGCGGCGCACCGCCTTCGGCATCCAGCCGTCGATCACCGCCGCTTCGAAATCGATGATCGAGGATGCGGCGACGATGGCGTAGGCGAGCGCCCTTGAGGCGCTGGCGATCCAGTCGTCAAGCTCGGGTCCGATCTCGCCCCAATCTTCCGGCGAGGTCCACAGATGCGAGGCTTCGGTGCCGCGCGCATTGAGCGCCTTTTCGAGCATGGCGATGGAAGCGACATCGATCAGTTGGGTCGGCTTGCCGTCCGGCCCGGGCACCGGCATGGAGCCGAGCGCTCCGGCATTGCCGGTCGGGCCGCCAAAAAGCCGGCCGTTCAGCACAATGCCGCCGCCGGCAAAGGCGCCGATATAAAAATAGACGAAGTCGCGCGCAGCGCCCGCCTGGCCGAAGACGAGCTCGGCGCCGCAGGCCGACGTGGCATCGTTCTGCAAATAGACCGGAAAATCGCATTGCGCCTGGATGTCGGCCCGGATGTCGCGGTGACGCCATTCGTCCATCACGTCGCGGGGGGCGCCGGCGGTATCGGCCCAGTTCCACAATTCGAACGGCATGGCGATGCCGAGCCCGGCGATGCGCTTGTCTTGCGCGGGCGTCAGCGCACCGCGCATCTGCCGCATGC
>NZ_RZRK01001426.1:0-635 GCF_003997835.1 Mesorhizobium sp. M7A.F.Ca.CA.004.12.1.1 | reverse complement strand
GCAGCGGCGCACTCGGCGGCGCTGTCGGCGGCGTCGTCGCCGGTCTGGTCCTCGCCGCAGCTGCCGGTGTCGGCAATCTGGCATTGCTCGGCCTGGTCGCGCTCGTGCTGTCGATTGTCTCGCAGGCAGGCGACCTGTTCGAATCCTGGATCAAGCGCCGCCATGGCCGCAAGGACTCAGGTGCGCTCATCCCGGGCCATGGCGGCGTCATGGATCGCGTCGATGGGCTTGTCGCAGCGGCATTCGCCCTATACGTCATCGGCTGGATTTCGGCGAACGCCGATCATCCGGCGCAGGGTCTGTTTCCCGTTTGAGCGATGTCATTTCAGGGTCCTTTGCGCGGTGCGCCTTGGATTCGCCCGGATTGGTGTCACAGTCACGGCGCAGTCTGCGCCGTGGAAGAATTTGAGGGTTTGTCTTGAACGAGATTCTTCACGCGCTTTTCAGCACAGAAGGCTTTGTCCTCGGCACGCTGGTGCCATTCCTCTTCGTGCTGACCGTAGTCGTGTTCGTCCACGAAATGGGCCATTACCTTGTCGGGCGCTGGTGCGGCATCGGCGTCAGGGCCTTCTCGATCGGCTTCGGCCCGGAACTCTTCGGCTTCAACGACAGCCACGGCACGCGCTGGAAACTGT
>NZ_RZRK01001425.1:0-638 GCF_003997835.1 Mesorhizobium sp. M7A.F.Ca.CA.004.12.1.1 | reverse complement strand
GTCCATCAGATGGCCGTAGGATTCGAACTCGATGCCGTCGAGGCCGCCGGCCTCGACGGCATCGAGTTCGAATCCTACGGCCATCTGATGGACGGCTTCTGGTCGCCCGCCACCAATCATCGCGACGACGAATTCGGCGGCTCGCTGGACAATCGCCTGCGCTTCACCAATATGGTGCTCGATGCCGTGCGGTCAGCCGTTGGCGACAAATTCGTCGTCGGCATCCGCATGGTCGCCGACGAGGATTTCGAAAAAGGCCTGTCGAAGGCGGAGGGGATCGAAATCGCCAGGCGGCTGGCGGGCTCCGGCAAGGTCGATTTCCTCAACATCATTCGGGGCTCGATCGAGAGCGATGCGGCACTGACCAAGGTCATCCCGGTGACCGGCATGCGCTCTTCGCCGCATCTCGATTTCGCCGGAGAGGTGAGGGCGGCGACGAAATTCCCGACCTTCCACGCGGCGCGCATATCCGACGTGGCCACCGCACGCCACGCCATCGCCACCGGCAAGCTCGACATGGTCGGCATGACCCGCGCCCATATCGCCGATCCGCACATCATCAAAAAGGTGATGGAGGGGCGCGAGCATGAGATCCGCCCGTGCGTGGGCGCCACCTATTGTCTCGATCGCATCTATGA
>NZ_RZRK01001424.1:0-644 GCF_003997835.1 Mesorhizobium sp. M7A.F.Ca.CA.004.12.1.1 | reverse complement strand
CTTCATGGCAGCATCGGTCCGCCGTAGGCGTTGGCACGCTTTCCGCGGCCCCGTAGGTCTCGGCTCCGTCCCTCAAAACAGGCAAGCCTGCTCTCGCTTCGGGCCGTACGGGCCTCAGGAAATCCGCCTTTCACTTCGCCTTTCGGCTTGATGATCGGTAGCCGCCTGAGATGGGTTTAACGTACGCCGGGTAAGGGTCCTGGGGAATGGCCGGAGGCCTGTGGATAACGGGATTATCGGGGATCAAGCTGGGATAACGAAATTTTCCTGTCCGCCACGATGGGCCTCATCGGCGGACATTCGGCCTTGCCCTGCCGCCCGGTGCGGTCTTCAATGCCGGCAAAGGATCGGACCTGCATGTCCGGCGCCGGGGAGGGCGGGTATTTGAAAGTTGGAGTGGTTCTCAACCCGATTGCCGGTGGGGGCCGGCTGAAACGGCATTGGCCTGATGTCGCCGTGTCGCTGAAAAAGCATTTCGGCGAATTCGAACTGCGCGAGACGCAAGCGGAAGGCGACGCCGAAAGGCTGGCAATCGATCTCGCGATGATTGGCTTCGACCTGGTGATCGCGGCCGGCGGCGACGGCACCGCCAGCGAAGTGGCCGACGGGCTGCTGCAAGCGGCCAGGGAAAGCGGCCGGACCAC
>NZ_RZRK01001423.1:0-646 GCF_003997835.1 Mesorhizobium sp. M7A.F.Ca.CA.004.12.1.1 | reverse complement strand
AGCTGAAGCTTGGCGGACGGGAAAGTTCGATGCCCGGCCTGCAGTATCTGCTGCATGTGGCTATGCCCAACTTCTATTTCCACCTCACCACGGCCTACGACATTCTTCGCCACAATGGCGTGCCGTTGGGCAAGGCGACATTCCTGGGAACGCGCTAGGGAATTGAGTTTTTGGAGATGTCCCGGATCGATCCGGGACATCACCGGAAGTACCTAGCGAACGGACATTTCGCGGGCGATGCGGGGGAAGTCGGCCGGCTTGATACCGATGTCGGCACGGTCGGCATTGCTCATCGAATGAAGCAGCGCGAGCGCCGAGCGGTATCTCAGATGCTCCTGCGGCCGCGGCCGGGCGAACATTTCAGTGAAGAAACCCATGATTCAAGCCCCAAATTGGTCCTCCACATCCGCCAATATAGGTGAATCGTGACAATTGTGCAGTGCAGCATTTGCATACCTGCCATGTCTTGGCGAATTTTTCGACATTTTCTCTAACGGGCGAAAC
The DNA here is from genome assembly GCF_003997835.1 of Mesorhizobium sp. M7A.F.Ca.CA.004.12.1.1. Lineage (NCBI taxonomy): Bacteria > Pseudomonadati > Pseudomonadota > Alphaproteobacteria > Hyphomicrobiales > Phyllobacteriaceae > Mesorhizobium > Mesorhizobium sp. M7A.F.Ca.CA.004.12.1.1. The sequence continues at coordinate 142 of NZ_RZRK01001423.1, read as the reverse complement.
TTTTGGCCGGTGCGTATCGTAGCCTCGAACGCTGGCTACATGGCCGGTTTTTCCTCGCCACACCTGGCGAATTCCGGACTGCAAAAAAATACAGTCTGAATTTTTGTTTCTTGGGGTTGCGGTGGGTCAAGCGGTGCAGGCG
>NZ_RZRK01001422.1:0-648 GCF_003997835.1 Mesorhizobium sp. M7A.F.Ca.CA.004.12.1.1 | reverse complement strand
GGCGCCTCGGCGAGGGAAGCAGGCAGACGGCCCGCCGCGCCCGCCACCTCGACGCCTGATCCGCCGAGCCGATGGGTTTCGGGGAACCTCTCCAGGAGATGCGCAGCGAGCAAGTCGAGCACTTCCTGCTGGGCATCGCGCGTGCCGTCCTCCTCGACGAAAACGCGCTCTGGGATTTCGGCATAGAGCCGGTGCTTTTCGGCGAGATACGGCAGCAGATGGCCGTCGATCTCGATCCAGTCCGCCGGATCGAGCGGCTTCAGCCCGATACTGAACAGTTTCGACGAGCCGTCATAGGGCGTGTGGGTGGGGAGCGTATGCTCTGGGGGCGTGTGAGTGGGCACAGTCGTCCTGTTTCAGGTCAGTCTTGCGGGGATCAGTCCGCGCAGCGAATTGCCGACGAACAGGGACTTGGCGGATTTCAGATCGTCCAAGCTGTAGATCGCTTCGCGGGCGCGGCCTTCATCCAGAAGCTGCGCGCGCAATACACCAGGCAGCAGGCCGCAGTCGAGCCGGGGCGTGGCCAGCACGCCGTCGCCGAGATCGGCAAAGACATTGGTGATCGTGCCTTCACAGATCTCGCCGCGCTCGTTGGCCATAAGCACCTCGTCGGCCTGGGTGATGAGGTGTTCGGCGCGGGCACGCGTG
>NZ_RZRK01001421.1:0-649 GCF_003997835.1 Mesorhizobium sp. M7A.F.Ca.CA.004.12.1.1 | reverse complement strand
CTGCAGATGCATGCGAACTCGCGCGCCGACGTCGAAGAGGCTTTTGCCGGCGACATCGTTGCTCTTGCCGGTCTCAAGGACACGACCACCGGCGACACGCTGAGCGATCCGCTGCATCCGGTCATTCTCGAGCGCATGGAATTCCCCGATCCGGTCATCCAGATCGCCATCGAGCCGAAGACCAAGAACGACCAGGAAAAGATGGGCCTCGCCCTTCACCGCCTGGCCGCCGAGGATCCGTCCTTCCGTGTCAAGACCGACGAGGAAAGCGGCCAGACCATCATTTCCGGCATGGGCGAACTTCACCTGGACATCATCGTCGACCGTATGCGTCGCGAGTTCAAGGTCGAGGCCAATGTCGGCGCACCGCAGGTGGCTTATCGCGAGACGATCACCCGCAGGCACGAGCAGGACTACACGCACAAGAAGCAGACCGGCGGTACCGGTCAGTTCGCTCGCGTCAAGATCGTCTTCGAGCCGAACCCGGACAGCAGCGAGTTCGAGTTCGAGACCAAGATCGTCGGCGGCGCCGTGCCGAAGGAATACATCCCCGGTGTCGAAAAGGGCATCAACAGCGTCATGACCTCGGGTCCGTTCGCGGGCTTCCCGATGATCGGCGTCAAGGCGACGCTGATCGACGGCGCTTACC
>NZ_RZRK01001420.1:0-650 GCF_003997835.1 Mesorhizobium sp. M7A.F.Ca.CA.004.12.1.1 | reverse complement strand
GATCTACAAGTTCATCGCGCCCGGCCTGTACAAGAACGAGCGCAACGCCTTCCTGCCGTTCCTGATCGCATCGCCGATCCTGTTCCTGATGGGCGCATCGCTGGTCTATTTCTTCTTCACGCCGATGGTGATGTGGTTCTTCCTCGCCATGCAGCAGGCCGGCACCGACGATCAGGTGCAGATTTCGCTGCTGCCGAAAGTGTCGGAATATCTCAGCCTGATCATGACGCTGATCTTCTCCTTCGGCCTGGTGTTCCAGCTGCCGGTGGTGACCAGCCTGATGACACGGGTCGGCATGCTCTCGTCCAAGGGACTGGCCGAGAAGCGCAAATGGGCGATCGTCATTGCCTTCGTCGTCGCGGCGATACTGACGCCGCCCGATCCGATGAGTCAGATCGGCCTGGCCATCCCGACCATCCTTCTCTACGAGGTGTCCATCTGGGCTGCCCGGCTGATCGAGCGCGATCGGGAAAAGCAGCGCGTGGCACGCGAGAAGCAGGGCGCGGCGGAAGAGGTGGCGGACAAAGCACCGGACGAGCCCCCGGCACCTGCCTCCTCATAGGCGACAGAGCGGCTGCAGCGGCGGAAAAACATAGTCGTCGCCCCGTCCTCTTGCATCGATCCCGGATGCGGTTTACGCCCTCTGGCTG
>NZ_RZRK01000141.1:0-10141 GCF_003997835.1 Mesorhizobium sp. M7A.F.Ca.CA.004.12.1.1 | reverse complement strand
TTGTCATGCTTGATGTCGCCGGCGGCGACAATCACCATGCGCTCGGCGCCATATTGCCGCTCGATGAAGTCGTGGAGTTGCTTGGAGGTGAAGGATTTGACCGTTTCGGGCGTGCCGAGAATGGAGCGTCCAATCGTCTGATGGCGATAGGCGGTTTCCGTGAAGCGGTCGAAGACGATGTCGTCGGGGGTGTCGTGCGCGGCGCCGATCTCCTGCAGGATCACATGCTGTTCGCGCTCGAGTTCCTGCGGGTCGAATTCGGACTCCTGCAGGATGTCGGCAAGAATGTCGACGGCCAGCGGCACGTCGTCGGAGAGCACCCTGGCATAGTAGGAAGTGGTTTCGACGCTGGTGGCGGCGTTGATCTCGCCGCCAACGTCCTCGATCTCCGAGGCGATTTCGAAGGCGCTCCGCCTTTTCGTGCCCTTGAACGCCATGTGCTCGAGCAGATGGGCCATGCCATGCTCGTCCTCACGTTCATTGCGGGCACCCGACTTGACCCAGGCACCAAGGGCAACCGATTCGATGCTTTGAAGGGTTTCGGTGGCGACTGTCAGGCCGTTCGACAGACGGCTTACCTCAACACCCATATGGCTAGTACTCCTTAACGCGCCGCCCGCGCGCGGCGGCCGACATAATCTTCCACCATTTTCAGGTCGGAGGGAAGTACCGTGTATTTTTCCTCCGATGTCATCAACCCACCTAGCCATGCGGGCAGTGCGGGCGACACGCCGCTGGCGGCTTCGACGGCGGCCGGGAATTTTGCCGGGTGTGCGGTACCCAGCACCACCATCGGGACGGCGCCTGACGCCTTGCCCGCAGCGACATGTACAGCTGCCGCGGTGTGCGGATCGAGCAGATAGTTGCTGGCCGCGAGCGTCGAGCGGATGGTGGCGGCGACCTCGTCCATATCAGCCCGGCCGGCGTCGAATTCCGACCGCATCCCGGCGATTTGCTGGGGTTCGATGGTGAAAGCGCCGGACTGCTTCAGACCGTCCATGTAGCGCCGCACGGTCGCCGCGTCACGGCTGGAGGCCTCGAACAGCAGGCGTTCGAAATTGGACGACACCTGGATATCCATCGACGGCGACGTGGTCGCAAAGACGCCCTTGGTGCGGTATTCGCCGGTCGAAAAGGTGCGCGCCAGAATGTCGTTGTCGTTGGTGGCGATGACCAGCCGCTCGATCGGCAAGCCCATCTTCTTGGCGGCGTAGCCGGCGAAGATATCGCCGAAATTGCCGGTCGGCACGGTGAAGGAGACCGGCCTGTCCGGCGCGCCGAGCGACAGCGCCGAGGAGAAATAATAGACGATCTGGGCCATGATCCGGGCCCAGTTGATCGAATTGACGCCCGAAAGCGCAACCCGGTCGCGGAAGCCGTGATCGTTGAACATGTCCTTGAGCAGTCCCTGGCAATCGTCGAAATTGCCTTCGATCGCCAGCGCATGGACGTTTGCAGCCGTCGACGTCGTCATCTGCCGCTGCTGCACCGGCGAGACGCGGCCGTGCGGGAAAAGGATGAAGATGTCGGTCCGGCTGCGACCGGCAAAGGCATCGATGGCCGCCCCGCCGGTATCGCCCGAGGTGGCGCCGACGATGGTGGCGTGCTGGTCGCGTTCGGCAAGCACATGGTCCATCAGCCGGGCCAGAAGCTGCATCGCCACGTCCTTGAAGGCGAGCGTCGGCCCGTGGAAAAGTTCCAGGATGAAGGTGTTGGGGCCGGTCTGCACCAGCGGGCAGACGGCCTCGTGGCGGAAGGTGGCATAGGCTTCGCGCACCAGCCGCTCGAAAACGGAGGCCGGGATTTCGTCGCCAAGGAACGGCGACAGCACGCGGATCGCAAGGTCGGGATAGGCAAGGCCGCGCATGGCGCGGATCTCGGCGGCGGAAAACTGTGGCCACTCGCGCGGCACGTAGAGCCCGCCGTCGCGCGCCAGCCCGGCCAGCACGGCGTCGGAAAATCCGAGAACGGGGGCTTCCCCGCGGGTACTCACATAGTGCATGTCACAATTCCGTTACTGCTTGGCTTTTCCATCCACCGCAAGGTGGTTAATTTCTGCGCTGGCTCAGTCGCATTTTTGCCGCGCGGTTGATATACGTCACCAGCTTTGCGAGAGGGAAGTGCAGTTTCATGGCGTTTCGTACATTCAGTGGTCGCTTTTTGGCGGGTCTTGCGCTCACCGGCTTTATGCTTGCCGCCGCCGGCTGCCAATCGGGCGACAATGGCATCCTGAACCTCGGCATAGGCAAGAAGGAGGACCCGACGGCGCCACCGCCGCCCCAGGATCCCAAGATACTGGCCAGCCAGTTGCAGGCCTATTGCCCCCGGGTGACGGTGCGCGACGGCACGGCCTTCTTCAACACCTATTCCAGGGAAGCTCAGAAGCCCAAGCCCAGGATCAAGAAGACCGGCGACGCCGCGCAGGATGCCGCGGCCCAGGCCGAGGCTGACGCCGCTGCTGCAACTCCGCCCGACGAATCGCCCAATATCATCTACCAGGCGTCGGTCAGCGACGTGACACGCGACTGCAGCCGTGCCAACGGCCAGCTGACGATGAAGATTGCGGTCGCCGGCAAGATTGTCCCCGGACCGAAGTTTTCTCCAGGCACGATCACCATGCCGATCCGAACGGCTGTGATGCATGGCACCGAGGTCCTCTACTCGCAGCTCCACCAGTATCAGGTCCAGGTCACCGATCCTTCGGTTGCCACGCAGTTCGTCTTCACCGATTCCAATGTCGTCGTGCCCGAGCCGACGGCGCAGGATTATCAGGCCTTTGCCGGCTATGACGAAACCGCGCATCAGGCAACGGCCGACAAGCCGAAGAAGACCCGCCGCAAGAGGGCTGCCGCGACGAACTAGGTCTCGGCAGTTGCATGAGGCGTGCGTCGCGGCGCACGCTTCTCAGGCGTCCGACCACTCCGACAGCGCCGCGATCACGCTTTTCAGCTCCGCCCAGCGGCGGATCACCGTCTCGGCGCCGGCCTCGGTGAGCGCGTCGGCATGGCCGGGATAGCTGTGGGCGGCTCCGGTGAAGCCGATCACCCGCATGCCCGCCGCCCTTGCGCCGTGGACGCCGTGCACGGAATCCTCGATGACGAAAGTGTTTGCCGGGTTGGCGTTGAGTTTCTCCGCCGCGAACAGGAACACGTCCGGCGCCGGTTTCGTTTTCCCGGTCGGTGTTTCCATCGCCGAAAAAATCCGGTCGGCGAAAAACGGCAAAAGATGCACCTTCTCCAGCATGAATTCGATCCGCTCGGAGCGTGAATTCGAGCAGACGCAGCGCGGCACGGTTACCGCGGCAACGGCCTCGCGCGCGCCATCGATGGCGCGGACGTCGCTGCGCAGTTTGCGGTCGACCAATTGTTCCTCCCTGTCGATCAGAGAGGCCTGGAAGGGGATGCGGGACTTTTCCTCGACCCGCAGCATGATGTCCTTGAAGGTCAGGCCGGCATAGCTCTCCGAAATCTCCTCAGCCGATATCTCGTATCCTGCCAAGGTCAAAAGCTCGGCGTCGACACGGGCGGCGATGATCTCGGAATCGACGAGCACGCCGTCGCAATCGAAGATGACAAGGTCTGGCTGGGGCATGGTGATCCGGACAATGGGAGGGCGAAGTGGCCTCGGAAGGCTCAGGCGGCGCGGCATACACCAACAGGGCCGCCTTCGCAAATTCGCCCCACCCGTGCCTTGGCCTTCACGGAATATTTACGCTGATCGGTAACCATAACCAGGAGTAAACAGTAACGCGTGCCCTGGGTGTCAGAATGTCTGCCGTGCGTCTTCTCGACGAGCTATCCCACGCCCCCCAGCAATCCGAATGGCTGGACACGATCCTCAAGGGCGACTGCGTCGCCGCGCTCGACCGGCTGCCCGAAAAATCGATCGACGTCATCTTCGCCGATCCGCCCTACAATCTGCAGCTCGACGGCGACCTGCACCGCCCCGACCAGTCGAAGGTCGACGCCGTCGATGACGAATGGGACCAGTTCGAGAGTTTCGAGGCCTATGACGCTTTCACGCGGGCCTGGCTGCTGGCGGCGCGCCGGGTGCTGAAACCCAACGGCACCATCTGGGTCATCGGCTCCTATCACAACATCTTCCGTGTCGGCGCCAAGATGCAGGATCTCGGCTTCTGGATCCTCAACGACGTGGTCTGGCGCAAGACCAACCCGATGCCGAATTTCCGCGGCCGCCGCTTCCAGAACGCGCATGAGACGATGATCTGGGCCACCCGCGACCAGAAGGGCAAGGGGTACACTTTCAACTACGAAGCGATGAAGGCGTCCAACGACGATATCCAGATGCGCTCCGACTGGCTGTTTCCGATCTGCACCGGCGGCGAGCGGCTGAAGAACGACAATGGCGACAAGCTGCACCCGACGCAGAAGCCGGAAGCGCTGCTTGCCCGCATCATGATGGCCTCGACCAAACCGGGCGACATCGTGCTCGATCCCTTTTTCGGCTCCGGCACCACCGGCGCGGTGGCCAAGCGTCTCGGCCGCCATTTCGTCGGCATCGAACGCGAGCAGGCCTATATCGACGCCGCCAACGAGCGCATCGACGCGGTGCGGCCACTGGATGGCGCCGATCTCACCGTGCTGACCGGCAAGCGCGCCGAGCCGCGCGTTGCTTTCGTCAGCCTGATCGACACCGGCCTGATGATGCCGGGTGCGACGCTCTACGACGCCAAGAAGCGCTGGGCCGCCAAGGTGCGCGCCGACGGTACTGTGGCGATCGGCGACAGCGCCGGTTCGATCCACAAGATCGGCGCCGAAGTGCAGGGGCTGGATGCCTGCAACGGCTGGACCTTCTGGCATTATGAGCGCAGCGGTGGCCTGACCCCGATCGACGAGCTTCGCCGCATCGCGCGGCTCGGCATGGAGCGGGCAGGGGCCTGAACCCCTGCCAATTGCTTCGAATGCCGTTGATTCAAAGGCTCAACGGATCGCGCGAAGTGATTCAAATCAAGCCTTGATTCCGAGACGTTCGAGGTCTGCTTGAAGCGTCTCTGCATCGGTGAACAGCACCGACTGCCAGCCTGCCGCCTTCGCGCCATCGACGTTCTTCTGGCTGTCATCGATGAACAGCGTGGCCGCCGGTTCGAGGCCGAATGCGGCGACGTGGTGATCGTAGATGCCGCGATCCGGCTTGATCATGCCGATCTCGCCCGAGATGGTGACGCCGCGCGGGCGGTTGAGGAAATCGAAGCGCTCGCGGGCTTCGGCCAGCGTGTCGCTGGCGAAGTTGGTCAGCATGGTCACGTCGTGGCCGCTCTCGATCAGACCGAGCATGATGGCGACACTGTCGTCATAGGCATGTGGAACCATCTCGTGCCAGTGGCGGCGGAACCCGCGGATGTTTTCCGCGTGATCGGGATGGTCCGCGATCAGCAGCGCCTCGGCCTCTTCCCAGGTGCGGCCGCGATCCTGCTCGATGTTCCAATCATGCGTGCAGACATTGTCGAAAAACCACTTTCTCTCTTCGGCATCCGGAATGAGGCGGCTGAACGGAATGTTGGGATCGTAGTGGATCAGCACTCTGCCGATGTCGAAAACGATGTGGCGTATTTCAGTCATGGGGCCTCTTTGCACTGTGTGGCGACGGCTTTTTCGTCGCGCCGGGTATCGCAGCCTCGATTGCCTTTTTCATGACAGTCGGCAGCGCCTCGCCGGAAATCTCGTGAGCGAGCGACCAGAAATGCCCGTCTGGCGCATCACCTTTGATGTGAGCGTGAAAGACTTCGAGTTGGAGAGCGAAATGCGTGAAGACATGCGCAATGCGGCCCGCATACCGCCAGTCGCCGGGAAAGGGCGCGGCCGCTTCCGTGGTCGCCCCATCGATCCGCGCGGTCCAGCCCGTCGTCGGCACCTCGGTCATGCCGCCGAGCAAACCCTTCTCCGCCCGTTTGCGCAGAAGGATGGCGCCGTCGGCCCGCACGGCGACAAAGGCCGCGCCGTGCCGCTGCGGCTTGTCGGCCTTGGGCAGGCGCACCGGGAAGTGCTCGGGATCGCCTGAAACGACCGCGCTGCAGTCTTCGCGCAGCGGGCATAGCATGCAGCGCGGCCGGCGTGGCGTGCAGATGGTGGCGCCGAGATCCATCATCGCCTGGGCGAAGTCGCCAGGCCTTGTCCCGGGCACCATGCGCTCGACATGGGCACGGATTTCGGGCTTGGCTTCGCTGAGCGGGGTTGCGATCGAAAACAGCCGGGAGATGACGCGTTCGACATTGCCGTCGACAACGGCGGCGGGACGGTCGAAGGCAATCGCCGTGATGGCCGCCGACGTATAGGCGCCGATGCCTGGCAGTTCTCTCAAAGCCGTTTCCGTGTCGGGAAACCGGCCGCCACGCGCGGCCACAAGATCGGCACACGCCTTGAGATTGCGGGCGCGGGAGTAGTAGCCGAGCCCGGCCCAGGCCTTCATCACGTCCTCCGCAGGCGCCGCGGCCAGCGCCTCGACATCGGGCCATTTCTCGACGAAAATCCGGAAATAGGCCTTCACCGCTTCGACGGTGGTCTGCTGCAGCATGACCTCGGAGAGCCAGATACGGTAGGGATCAGGCCGCACGCCGCGCGCATGCTCACGAGGCGTGATGCGCCACGGCAATTCACGGTGGTGCACGTCGTACCAGCCTAGCAGGCGGGACGCGATATGCCCGGATGCAGCTCTGCTGCTATCTCCGGATGCAGCTCTGCTGCTGTCCCCGGATGTGGCTTTGCCACTATCCCAGGATACGGTCTTGCGGGTCTGGTCTGCTGGTGCCATTGATCTGTATCGGCCTGGCCGGTATCTGCTGGGGTCTTGGCTGGAGGACGTACATGGCAGGCAGAACGCCCTACGGCAATCCCGTCCCGGTCAGCGATCTCGCGACCAGGATCCTCGATCCGGTGCTGCGCAAGCGGGCTGGCATTTCGATCGGCCTCGTCCAGTCATGGGACGAGATCGCCGGCCCGCGGCTGGCCAGCCATTCGCGCCCCGAAAAAATCCAGTGGCCGCGCCGTATGCATGAGGACGATCCGTTCGAGCCGGCCGTGCTGGTCATTGCCTGCGAAGGCATGGCGGCACTTCATCTGCAGCACGAGACGGGCGAGATCATCAACCGGGTCAACGCCTTCCTCGGCTTCACCGCCATCAATCGCATCAGGATCCTGCAGAAGCCGGTGACAACCGACAAAGGAAGGCGCAAACCGGCCCTGAGGCCGCTGACGGCGGCTGAGAAGACGAAATTGTCGGGAACTGTCGGCCTGGTCGATAATGATGAACTGCGCGCCTCGTTGGAGAAACTTGGCGCGACCATTATTGGGGAGAGAAAATCATAGGCGTCTTGAAGAAAGTCATGGATTCGTCGTCACTATCTCGCATTCGTGATCGCCCTTGTCAGGTTTCGCGATTGGATTGGGGATCGAGATGCCTTAATTCGCGCCAACTCTCGCCTTTTCGTGTCTTTGCATTGCAAAATCCAACCCTTGTCAGGTGATTCGTATGAACCGTCCCCCGTTTGGCCAAAGCTTGTCTCGCAGAAACGTCCTGTCTTCGCTGGCCGCCATTCCGGCGGTGGCCCTGCTCGCCGCCTGCATCGACTCTGGCGAGGAGGCGAAGGCCGCGGATGTGAAACCTGCGGCCCCGGCCGCCCCCGCGACGCCGGCCACGCCGGCCGCCGCCACCGCGCCGGAAGCCCAGGGCACCGTGGACATGGCGGAACTGATGAAGCCGGGTGCGCTGCCCGACAAACAGCTTGGCAAGGACGACGCCAAGGTCACCATCGTCGAATACGCCTCGATGACCTGCCCGCACTGCGCGCATTTCGCCGAGACCACCTTTCCGGACCTGAAGACCAAGTACATCGACACCGGCAAGGCGCGCTACATCCTGCGCGAATTCCCGTTCGATCCGAGTGCCGAAGCCGGTTTTATGCTGGCGCGCTGCGCCAAGGACAACTACTACCCTATGGTCGACGTCCTGTTCAGGCAGCAGGCGAACTGGGCTGGCGTTCAGAACACCAAGGATGCACTGCTGCAAATCTCGAAGCTCGCCGGTTTTACACAGGAGTCCTTCGAGGCCTGCTTGACGGACCAGAAACTTCTGGACGATGTGAGATCGGTCCAGAAGCGTGGCGCCAATGAATTCAAGGTCGACTCGACACCGACCTTCTTCATCAACGGTAAGACCTACAAGGGGGCGATGTCGATTGAGGAAATGTCGGCCATCATCGACCCTCTGCTCTGACGTCCAGTCAGCCCTGAGGCGGCGGCGCTTCGGCGTGCGCGGCTTCCGGTCGTGCCGCGAATTCTCATCGCAAAACCACGGTAATCCGCTTAGTGGGCGGCGCGAATGAAGTTTTCGCGCCTTCGCCTCCTCGGTTTCAAGTCCTTCGTCGAGCCCGGCGAGTTCGTCATCGAACGCGGACTGACCGGCATTGTCGGGCCGAACGGCTGCGGCAAGTCGAACCTTGTCGAGGCGCTGCGCTGGGTGATGGGCGAAAGCTCCTACAAGAACATGCGCGCGTCCGGCATGGACGACGTCATCTTTTCCGGCTCGGGCACGCGCCCGGCACGCAACACCGCCGAAGTCACACTTTTCCTCGACAACAGTGACCGCTCGGCGCCCGCTGCCTTCAACGATGCCGACGAATTGCAGGTGTCGCGCCGCATCGAGCGTGAGGCCGGCTCGCTTTACCGTATCAACGGCAAGGAGGCGCGCGCCAAGGACGTGCAGCTTCTGTTCGCCGACCAGTCGACCGGCGCGCGTTCGCCGTCGATGGTCGGTCAGGGCCGCATCGGCGAACTGATCCAGGCCAAGCCGCAGGCACGCCGCGCGCTGCTCGAAGAGGCAGCAGGCATTTCCGGCCTGCACACCCGCCGCCACGAGGCAGAACTGCGGCTGAAGGCGGCCGAGCAGAACCTCGAACGACTGGACGACGTCGTCGGCGAGCTGGAAAGCCAGATCGAAAGCCTGAAGCGCCAGGCGCGCCAGGCCTCCCGCTTCAAGAACCTGTCGGCCGATATCCGCAAGGCCGAAGCGACGCTGTTGCATCTGCGCTGGACGCTGGCCAAGACCCAGGAAGGCGAGGCGCGTTCGGCGCTGGCGGTTGCGACAGCCCTTGTCGGCGACCGCGCCGCGGCCCAGATGGCCGCCGCCAGGGAGCAAGGTATCGGTGCTCACCGATTGCCGGATTTGCGCGACGCGGAAGCCGCCGCCGCTGCTGCCTTCCAGCGCCTGTCGATCGCCAAGTCGCAGATCGAGGAGGAAGCCGGCCGCATCCGCGCCCGTCAGAGCGAACTCGAGCGCCGGCTACAGCAGCTCGACGGCGATATCGCACGTGAAGAGCGCATGGTCCGCGACAATGCGGACATTCTCGAGCGCCTTCGCACCGAAGAGGCGGCACTCAATTCGGAAAATGCCGGCGCCGCCGAACGCGAAGCCACCACCCGTGCGGCGTTCGAACAGGCGGCGTCGACGCTTTCGCAAAGCGAAGCCAAGCTCGCCGCGCTGACAGCCGAACGGGCCGAGGCTGCCGCCTCGCGCAACCAGATCGAACGGACGCTGCGCGACACCGCCGAACGCCGCGACCGCTTCGCGCGCCAGCTTGCCGATGTCGACCGGGAATTGTCTGAGATACTCTCCAAGGTCGCTGGCCTGCCCGATCCGGCCGAGAAGCGGGTGCTGGTCGAACAGGCCATGGCGCTGCTGGAGGAGGCCGAGGCTGCCGTGTCTGAGGCCGAGCAGTCTGTCATCGATGCCCGCGCCACGGAAAGTTCTGCCCGGCCACCGCTTCAGGATGCCAGGGCCGAGCTGGCGCGGATCGAAACCGAAGCGCGCACGCTGGCCAAAATCCTGAATGCAGCCAGCGGCGATCTCTTCCCGGCCGTGCTGGAGCAGATCAGCGTCGATCGCGGTTTCGAAACGGCGCTGGGTGCGGCCCTTGGCGAAGACCTCGACGTGCCGCTTGACCGCAGCGCGCCGGTGCATTGGGGCGAAAGCGCGATCCAGCCCGGCGACGCGGCTCTGCCGGAAGGCGTTAAAAGCTTGGCCAGCGTGGTCCACGCGCCGGCACAGCTCGCCCGCCGCCTGGCGCAGATCGGTATCGTCGATGCCGCCGGCGACGGCCGCCGGTTGCAGTCGCTGCTTGCTCCCGGCC